>DATHNU010000274.1:0-5884 GCA_035485695.1 Reyranella sp.
CGCCCATGCCGCCCAGGAGCCAGCGCGTCTGGATGAAGCCCGGGCATACCGTGTTGACCCGCACGGCCGGCGAGAACCAGCGCGCCAGGGTAAGCGTCAGCGTGTTGAGCGCGCCCTTGGAGCAGGCATAGGGGATCGAGCTGCCGACGCCCATGACACCGGCGATCGAGGAGATGTTGACGATCGAGCCGCGCTCCTGTTTTTCCTCCCACTGCTTCTTCATGACCGGATAGGCGGCGCGGCTCATCATGTAGGGACCGGTGACGTTGACACGCAGGATCTTGTCGAAATCCTCCGGCGTCACGCCGTCGAGGTCGCCCTGGTTCTGGAACTTGGTGGTGCCGGCGTTGTTTATAAGGCCGTCGATGCGGCCCCACTTCTTCATCGTCTCGTCTATGAGCTTCTTGCAGTCGGCATCCTGGCCGACATCGGCCTGCACCAGGATGGCCTCGGCGCCCTTAGCCTTCACGGCGGCAAAGGTCTCGTCGGCTTCCTTCTTGCTCTTGGTGTAGTTGATGACGAGATGCCAGCCGCGCCCCGCCAGATCGATCGCACACTCCGCGCCCAGGCCCGTCGCCGAGCCCGTCACGATCGCCACTTTCCCCGATGTCGCCATGTCGCTTCTCCCCGATATCTCGTGGTGCCTTTCATAGGCTAGGATCGCCCCCGAAAGCAAAACGGGGGAACAAAGGCGGGCGCATGGCCGATCTGTTTTCGATGAAGAACCGCGTGGTGCTGCTAACCGGCGCGTCGCGCGGGCTGGGCCGCGACATGGCCATAACCCTGGCCACCGCCGGCGCCACGGTGCTGTGCGCCGGCCGCACCGTGAAAGAGCTGGAAGCCACGGCGCGGGCGATCACCCGCAAGGGCGGCAAGGCCCAGGTCGTGCCGCTCGACATCACCGACGAAGCGGCGGTGCGCGAGCAGGTTGAAACCCTCACCCGTCGGCACCGCCGCATCGACGCGCTGGTCAACAACGCCGGCATCATCTACCGCGAGGCGATCGTCGACACGTCGACCGCCACTTTCCGCTCCGCGATCGAAACCGACCTCGTCTCGCAGTTCATGCTGGCACGCGAGGTCGGCCGCCACATGCTGGCCCGCAAGTACGGCCGCATCGTCAACATCTCCTCGATCATGGGGATCGTGGGCCGCGCCTCGGTGGCAGGCTATGTCGCCGCCAAGCACGGCCTGATCGGTCTCACCAAGAACCTGGCAGCCGAATACGGCCCGCACGTCACGGCCAACGCCATCGCACCGGGCTATATCCGCACCGAGCTCAACATCCCGCTGCAGCAGAACAAAGACTTCAACGCCATGCTCGAGCGGCGCACGGCCGCGCACCGCTGGGGCAAGCCCGAGGACCTGCGTGGCCCGCTGCTTCTGCTGGCCTCCGACGCAGGCGCCTACATGACCGGCCACACGCTGGTGGTCGATGGCGGCATGACGACCATCCTGGCGTAAGCATGACCGGCGTTCCGCGTTGGCTGATCCTGCTGTTGGGCGTCGGCCTGCTCGCGGTCGGCTTCGCCTCGTACATGGGCTGGCTGCGCGATCCGAGCTTGGCGCGCAGCGACTATATCGGCGCCGTCGAGGTCTCGGCCGACGACGCCAAGCTCTATCGCGCCCTGCCCTTCGAATGGCGGATCAACAGCGCCGCCGGCTCGTTCAAGGGCAACGATACCGCCCATGTCCGCATCGACAATTCCGGCGAGCGCACCGTCGTCTGCGGCTGGCTGAGGCTCGACAAAGGCGGCACCTCGATCCGCGCCACGCGCTGGCTGAGCGAGGCGCGACTGAACGTCGGCGATCTCAAGGTGACGGCGTTGTTCATCTCCCCGGTGGAGAAAACGCCGGGCGACGGGCTCCATGCCGGCTGCCTGCGCCTCGACGAAGGCGGCAAGCCCGCGCAAGATGCGCCGCTCAGTCTCGAAGGTTCACCTGTACGCGAGTAGTTTCATGCCGACTTTCCAACAAGCCCGCGAATTCCTGCTGGCCAACCGCACGCACTACGACAAGGCCGTGGCCGGCTTCCAATGGCCCGATCCCGTGGCGTTCAACTGGGCGCTCGAGTGGTTCGATGCGGAGCTCGCACGCGCCACCGACAGCAAGGACCGCTGCGCCCTCTGGATCGTTGACGTGGCGACGGGCCAGGAAACCAAGCTCACCTTCGCACAGTTGTCCGCGCGTTCGAACCAGGTCGCCAACTATTTGCGCCGGCAGGGGCTCAAGCGCGGCGATCATCTCCTGCTCGTCCTCAACAATGTGGCGCCGCTGTGGGAGGTCATGCTGGCCGCCATGAAGCTCGGCGGCGTCGTGATCCCGGCGACGACGCTGCTCACCGGCGAAGAATTGGCCGACCGCGTCGAGCGCGGGCGCGCACGCATGATCGTGGCCGACCAGGACCAGGTCACGAAATGTGCCGGCCTGTCGCGCGACGGCGTCGTGTTCGTGACGACCAGCACCGCGAAGATCGACGGCTGGGAGCCGCTCGGCGATGCCTACAAGGAATCGGCCGACTTCAAGCCGGATGGTCCGACCAACGCCGATGACCCTCTCCTGCTCTATTTCACCTCGGGCACGACCGCCAAGCCCAAGCTCGTGCGGCACAGCCATCGCAGCTATCCCGTGGGCGCGCTGTCGACGATGTACTGGCTCGGGCTGAAGCCTGGCGACGTGCATGTCAATATCTCCTCACCCGGCTGGGCCAAGCATGCCTGGAGCACTTTCTTCGCGCCGTGGAACGCGGGCGCCACGGTATTGATGGTCAATCAGGCACCGTTCAATGCAAAGGCGCTGCTCGGTGTGCTCGAGCGCTGCGCCGTTACCACTTTCTGCGCCCCACCCACGGTATGGCGCCTGCTCATCCAGGAGAATCTGGCGGCCTGCAAGCTCGCCTTGCGCGAGGTCTGCGGCGCCGGCGAACCGCTCAACCCGGAAGTCATCAACAAGGTCCACGAGGCGTGGGGCCTCGCCATCCGCGACGGCTACGGCCAGACCGAAACCACCGCTATCGTCGCCAACTCACCCGGACAGAACGTGAAGCCGGGCGCCATGGGCCGCCCCCTGCCGGGCTATCGCGTGCTGATTCTCGACGCCGACGGCATGCCACGCAGCGAGGGCGAGATCTGCCTCGACCTGAACGGCGAACGCCCTGCCGGCCTGATGCAGGGCTATGCCGATTCATCGGGCATACTTTCGGGTGCGAACGACCAGGTTTATCGCACCGGCGACGTCGCCAGCCTCGATGAGGACGGCTACCTCACCTTCGTCGGACGGGCCGACGACGTGTTCAAGTCGTCGGACTACCGCATCAGCCCGTTCGAGCTCGAAAGCGTGCTGATCGAGCACGAGTGCGTCGCCGAGGCAGCGATCGTGCCTTCGCCCGACGAGATCCGCCTCAGCGTGCCCAAGGCCTATATCCTGCTGATCGCCTCGGCGCCGCCCAGCCGCGAGACCGCCCAGTCGATCCTGAAATATACCAACCAGCGGCTGGCGCCGTTCAAGCGCATCCGGCGACTGGAATTCGTCACGGAACTGCCCAAGACGATCTCCGGCAAGATCCGGCGCGCCCAGCTTCGCCGGGTCGAATACGAAGGCTCGGCGAGCGACGTGACGCGCGGCGTGGAGTTCCACGAGAAGGACGTGCTGTCAGGGCGCACGGAGTAGGCTCCTGATGCCGAAGGGCGGCGAATCCCGCTGCCGGCGCCTCGCCGCTATCGAATGAAAAGGAGGCTGACGCCGCTTCCGGCCGGATCGATGCCGAATATCTTCTGCGACAAGTGGATCGCCTGTGCGGCGTGTGCTGTCGCTGCACGCTGTGGGTGCTTGGCCGAAAACTGCTCCAGCTCCTCCTTGAGCTGCCCGGGTTGGTATACAAGAAACTCCTTGGGATCCTTGTCCTGAACATAGGTCCCCTTGTGCAGCGACATCCCGAGGAACTCCATCACGCGCTGCTGCGCGTTGCCGACCCCGGAGTTCATGGCGTACCGCGCCAGCGCATACTGGCGCTCGACCGGCAGGCGGTCGAAGCTTCCACCCATGCTGGTCATGATCCGTCTGACCTGCAATTCCGAGTGCTTCAGGTAGACCGCGCTCGCCAGGACGGCCTGTTCGGCCGGAAACACCGGAACCTCGAGAATGACCCGGCCCCGTTCATTTGTGTGCGACTCGTAACGAATGGGCTTCAGCGCCTTGGCGGCCGGTATTTTCGCCTCGATGTCGGCTTTGCGCTCCTTGTAGTCGTCGGTGCCGATATCCCATCCCTCCACTTCTCCTCCCTTCGGCTTGGTGTACGACCCCACCTCGAACTCGGCGAACAGGCTTGCCGCCAACAAACCGGGGTTGAGGCCCACTTGCCGCGCCGCGTCGGCGATTCGCGTCTTGAGCAAGGCGCCTGCCGTGCCGTGAAAGTAGCCATCGTACATCTGCACGGTCGCGAGGTTCGTCCCGAGGTCGGGTATATATTCGCTGTTGCTGTCGTCGTCTGCCATGTTTCCCTCGATGGGCTAAGCTTGGCGTCAATCGCAGCAGTGCCGGGACAATGGCACAGCGACACCCCGCGCCCGGCGGGCCTCGCCTCGGCTGGCGACTTCGCCGACGGGCAACTTGGTGACCCGGCGTCCCCCATGCTATCGGGATTTCTCCCTATTTTTGATCGACACAAAACGTGCAAGGGGGGATAGACGACCACCGCGGCCTTGCAGGAGGAAATCATGCTCGCCAGACCAGGCGTGACGCCGACGCTCGCCCGCTTCATCGTCGACACGACGTGGCAGGACATCCCGGAGATCGCACGCCACGAGGCCAAGCGGGCGCTGTTGAATTTCTTCGCCGTGGCGATCGCCGGCTGCCGCACCGAGCCGGTCGAGCTTGCGCTCAAGACGCTCGCCGAATTCTCCGGCGGCAAGCAGGCGACGATCGTCGGCCGGACCGAGCGGATCGACGCCCTGGGCGCCGCCTTCCTGAATGCCGCCGGCGCCAACGTCTTCGACTATTGCGACACCCACCTGCCGACCGTCGTCCATCCGACGGCACCGCTCGCGCCGGCCCTGCTGTCGCTGGCCGAGCTCCGGCGCGTGACCGGGCCCGACCTGTTGCTGGCCTTCGTGCTGGGCTTCGAGATCGAATGCCGGGTCGGTGGCGCGGTGTCGCCCGGCCACTACCCCAAGGGCTGGCACATCACCTCGACCTGCGGCGTCTTCGGTTCGGCGGCGGGTGCGGCGAAGCTGCTGGGGTTGAACGAGAACCAGGTGGTCTGGAGCCTGGGCAACGCGGCCACGCAGTCGGCCGGCCTGTGCGAATGCCTGGGCTGGCCGGCCAAGAGCGTCAGCGTCGGCAACGCCGCGCGCAACGGCCTGTTCTCGGCGCTGCTGGCGGAAAAAGGATTTTCCGGCCCGCCCGAGCCGATTGCCGGCGCGCAAGGCTTTTTGGCCGCCATGGGCGAACCGCCGAACTGGGCGGCGCTGACCGAAGGCCTGGGCAAGACGTGGGAGGTGAACGACAACTCGCTAAAACCCTATCCCGCGGGCTTCGTGATCCATCCCCTGCTCGATTGCGCGCTCGACTGGCGGCGCCAGTATCCCGATGCCGTGGTCGACAGGGTGGCGGTGCGCGGCAATCCGCTGCTGCTGCAACGGACCGACCGGCCGAAGGTCGCGACCGGCCGCGAATCGCAGGTGAGCCTGCAGCATGCGGTCGCCGCGGCGCTGGTGCTGGGCAAAGCGGGCCTCGATCAGTTCACCGACGCCTGCGTCAACGATCCCGCCGTCAGCGCCATGCGTGGCAAGTTCGAGGTTGCGGGCGATCCTGCGATCTCGACCATCGCCGTCGAGATGGATTTCTGGACCAAGGACGGCAAGAAGCACAGCGTCTCGACTGAGGC
>DATHNU010000275.1:0-2787 GCA_035485695.1 Reyranella sp.
TAATAATGCCCGGAACAACGGCATCCTGGGGGGATGCTGCGCCCGCCGGGCAGCAGGACAGAGTTTGATGGATTTGCCGCAGAAACAGGGGCTTTACGACCCGCGCAACGAGCACGACTCCTGCGGCGTCGGCTTCGTGGCCGACATCAAGGGCCGGAAGTCGCATGCCATCGTGCGCCAGGGCCTCAGCATCCTGGTCAATCTCGACCACCGGGGCGCCGTCGGCGCCGACCCGCTGGTGGGCGATGGCGCAGGCTGCATGATTCAGGTGCCCGACGCGCTGCTGCGCGACTGGGCGCGCAAGTCGTCGGTCGACCTGCCGCCGCCCGGCCACTATGCCGTCGCCATGTGCTTCCTGCCGCAGGACGAGGCAGCGCGGAAGTTCGCGGTCAAGCGCCTGGAGCATTTCGTCAAGGTCGAGGGCCAGAAGCTTTTGGGCTGGCGCGACGTGCCGACCGACACGACGGGCCTGGGCAAGGCGGTGATCGAGCGCATGCCGGTGATCCGCATGGCGATCGTGGGCCGCAGCGCCAAAGTCGCCGACCAGGACGCCTTCGAGCGCAAGATCCTCGCCATCCGCAAGCAGACCCAGAACCCGCTGGTCGACCTCGAGAAGAAGCACAAGCTGCCCGGCCTGGCGCAGCTCTACATGCCGTCCTTTTCCACGCGCACGGTGGTCTATAAGGGCCTGCTGCTGGCGCCGCAGGTCGAGAGCTTCTACGAGGATTTGCGCAATCCGCTGACAGAGTCAGCGCTCTGCCTGGTGCACCAACGCTTCTCGACCAACACCTTCCCGTCGTGGCGGCTGGCGCATCCCTACCGCTTCATCGCCCATAACGGCGAGATCAACACGGTGCGCGGCAACGTCAACTGGATGTATGCCCGCCGGCGCACCATGGAATCCGACCTGATCGGCGCCGACCTGGACAAGATGTGGCCGATCATCCCGCACGGCCAGTCCGACACCGCCTGCGTCGACAACGCGCTCGAGCTTCTGGTCGCCGGCGGCTACTCGCTGTCGCACGCCATGATGATGCTGATCCCCGAGGCGTGGGCCGGCAATCCGCTGATGGATGCCAAGCGCAAGGCCTTCTACGAGTACCATGCCGCCCTGATGGAGCCGTGGGACGGTCCGGCCTGCATTGCTTTCACCGACGGCCGACAGATCGGCGCCACCCTCGATCGCAACGGCCTGCGCCCGGCGCGCTTCCTGGTGACCGACGACGATAAGGTCGTCATGGCCTCGGAAGCGGGCGTGCTGCCGATCCCCGACGACAAGATCGTGCGCAAGTGGCGCCTGCAGCCGGGCAAGATGCTGCTGATCGACCTCGAGCAGGGCCGCATCGTCGAGGACGAGGAGCTGAAGCGCAGCCTCGCCGAGGCCGAGCCCTACGAGGAGTGGCTGAAGCAGACCCAGTACAAGCTCGAGGAGATGTCGGACATGCCCGACGCGCCGGTGCCGGCGCCGTCCAACGACCCGACCACCTTGCTCGATCGCCAGCAGGCGTTCGGCTACACCCAGGAGGATATAAACTTCTTCCTCGAGCCGATGAGCAAGGAGCCCGATGATCCGATCGGCTCGATGGGCACCGACACGCCGATCGCCGTGCTCTCCAGGAAGCCCAAGCTTCTCTACAACTACTTCAAGCAGAATTTCGCGCAGGTCACCAACCCGCCGATCGACCCGATCCGCGAGGAGCTGGTGATGTCGCTAGTGTCGATGATCGGCCCGCGCCCCAACCTGCTGGGCCGCCACGCCGGCACGCACAAGCGGCTGGAAGTGGCGCAGCCCGTGCTGACCAATTCGGAGCTGGAGAAGATCCGCTCGATCGAGGAGCTTTTAGACGGTGCCTTCCGGACGGCGACAATCGATACGACTTGGCCCGCCAGCGAGGGCGCGGCTGGGCTCGAGAAGGCGCTCGACCGGGTTTGCCACGAGGCCACCGACTGCGTGCTGGCCGACCGCAACATCCTGATCCTGTCGGATCGCGCCGTGTCGGCCGACCGCGTGGCCATCCCGGCGCTGCTGGCGACGGCGGCGGTGCATCATCACCTGATCCGCCGCGGGCTTCGCACCCAGACCGGCCTGGTGGTCGAATCGGGCGAGGTGCGCGAGGTCCATCATTTCTGCTGCCTGGCGGGCTACGGCGCCGAGGCGGTGAACCCCTATCTCGCCTTCGAGACCCTCGAGCAGCTGCGCCTGCAGAACGGCCTGCCACAGAAGGCCTATGAAGTTCAGAAGAATTACATCAAGGCGGTCGGCAAGGGCCTGCTGAAGGTCATGTCCAAGATGGGCATCTCGACCTACCAGTCCTATTGCGGCGCACAGATCTTCGATGCGGTCGGGCTGCATTCGGGCTTCGTCGAGAAATACTTCACCGGCACCGCCACCACCATCGAGGGCGCGGGCTGGCAGGAGATCGCCGAGGAGACGGTGCGCCGCCATCGCGACGCCTACGGTGACAGCCCGATCTACCGCACCATGCTCGATGCCGGCGGCGACTACGCCTTCCGCCTGCGCGGCGAGGATCACGCCTGGACGCCCGACAGTGTCGCCCGGCTGCAGCATGCCGTGCGCGGCAACTCGTCGGACGAATACAAGGCCTTCGCCACGGGGATCAACGAGCAGAGCGAACGGCTTCTGACCATCCGCGGCCTGATGCAGTTCAAGTGGGCCGACACCCCCATCCCGGTTGAGGAGGTCGAGCCCGCGGTCGACATCGTCAAGCGCTTCGCCACCGGCGCCATGAGCTTCGGCTCGATCAGCCGCGAGGCCCACACCACGCT
>DATHNU010000276.1:0-4370 GCA_035485695.1 Reyranella sp.
GAGGCGGTGATGATCGCCCCGATCTTGTCCGGGGCCAGCGGCAGGTGCAGCGCATAGGTGGCTGGCGCCAGGCCGATCAGGATCAGCATGATCAGGCCCATGCCCTTCTGGCCGTCGTTCGAGCCATGCGCGAAGCTCACGCCCGTGCAGGTCAGGATCAGGATGCCGCGAATCCACCAGGGTGGCGGCTCGTTGCCCTTGGGCGCTTCGTAGAGGGCGGGATTGCGGACCAGGAACTTCAGGGCAAGCAACAGGAGGGCGGCGAAGACAAAGCCGACCAGCGGCGACAGCAGCAGGGCGTAGCCGATTTCGGTTGCTTTGCTCCAGTCGACGCCCGAGGTGCCGTCCATGCCGCGCGACAGCGCATTGGCGACACCGACGCCGATGATCGAGCCGATCAGGGTGTGCGAGCTGGAGGCCGGCAGGCCGAGCCACCAGGTGCCGAGGTTCCATATGATCGCCGCGATCAGCAGCGCGAACACCATGGCGAAGCCCGCACTGCTGCCAACCTGCAGGATCAGCTCGACCGGCAGCAGCGAGACGATGCCGAAGGCGACCGCGCCGGTCGAGGTGAGCACGCCGAGGAAATTGAAGCCGCCGGACCAGACGACGGCCATCTCGGCCGGCAGCGAATGGGTATAGATGACGGTGGCGACGGCGTTGGCCGTGTCGTGGAAGCCGTTCACGAACTCGAAGCCCAGCGCGATCAGAAGAGCCACGAACAGCATCACGAAGGGCAGGAACGCCGTGATCTTGGTGCCTGTCGCATCGATGTCCGAATAAACGCTGTAGACCACGTAGAGCAGCCCGGCCGCCATCACCCCCATGAAGAGGATCAGCGTCAGCGGGTTGAAGCCCTTGTCGAGGTTCGGACCTGAACTGCGCGCTGCCGGTTCGATCGGCGGCGCCTGCAAGGCGGTGTCGGTCATGGAAATTCTTCCCCCGTTTGGACCACGATCGAAAGATTGTCAGGCCGATCCTTGACACTGCAATGACAGTCGCATGACGCGTGCTGCAACGAGCGCATCATGCAATACCGAGCGCGCCGATGCAGCGGAACTCAGCCCGAACTGCGCTTGCAGCAGTGGGTCAAGGCCCTTCAATGAGACCGCTGAAGCCGTTCTGCGACGTCGGGTGGGGCGCCCGCAATGGACATGGGTGATTCCTCCATTCGAGTTTGAACCGCGGTCAATATGAGTGAAACTAAAGTAATAGTCAAGTGAAACTTTTACCCAGCGGCGAGCAAACGAACCGCCGGCTTGGAACTTGGAATAAGTAAGCACCAGTGGCGGGGGTTGAGGCCTTCGGCGGCTTGAAAACAAACGATTTTTTTGCGTGACCCCGTGGGCAGTTGGCCCGCGAACCCGAACAAGCCGCGCGGATCAAGGGCACCTTCACCCAACGGCCCATCACGCAATCGTAAACACGCGCCCGGCGGCTTCCGTGCCACAGTCCGGTATCCCCAGGGAGGATGCCGATGACGCCCATTCGCCTGCTTGCCGGCTGTGTTGCTGCGGCCGTTGCCTTCATCGCCGCGGCTGCGGCCATGGCGCAGAGCCCGGTTACGCGGCTGCGCGGCTCGATCGCCGCCAATGACGGCAAGACCGTCACCATCGCCACGCGCGAGGGCACGCAGGTGCCGGTGAAGCTTGCCGACAACTACGGCGTCATGCTGGTGACCCCCGTGAGTTTGGCCGACGTCAAGGAGAACAGCTTTGTCGGCATCGCCTCGATGAAGGGCCCCGACGGCAGCTTGGATGCACTCGAGGTGCTGGTTTTCCCCGAGGCCGCGCGCGGCACCGGCGAGGGCCACTATCCCTGGGACCTGAAGCCCGACAGCATGATGACCAACGCCACCGTGGCGACAGTCGCCAAGACGCCGGACGGCCAGACGCTCACGCTCAAGTACAAGGACGGCACGCAGACCATCAAGGTTAAGCCCGGCACGCCGATCGTCACCTTTGTGCCGGGCGACAAGGCCGATGCCAAAGTCGGCGCCAAGGCGTTCGTGCCCGCCACCAAGGGAGCCGACGGCAGCTTCACCGCGGGCCGCCTGCTGGTCGGCAAGGATGGGACGACGCCGCCGATGTAGGACGGGCGGGCGCTAGAGCCGCCAGAGCGTCACCCCGGCTGGAGTCGATTGCCCATCGAGCAGGGCCGGGATGTCGGCCACGAAGCCGCCGGAGGGGCGGAGCAGACGGCTCACCAGCTTCCGCCGCCCTCGCGGTAAGCATGATGGCCGACCGCCAGGACGACCGTGTCGGCAGGTTTCAGCTCATCGAGCGGCGTCAGCGACAGGCTGTACTCCTCGTGCAGCGGGTCACTATCGGCCATCGGGTCATGTAGCTGCACGGCGATGCCGAAATCGGCCAGCTCGCGGACGATGCCGATGACCCGCCGCCCGGAATGGATGACTTGCGGGTGGTGGATGTCGTTCAGAATGTCGTCGGCCGAGAGGCCACGCAGACCAGCGTGAAGGCGGCCAGAGCATAGGCGCTCGACGCGAGATCGGTAGATTCGCAAGCGAAGACTAGCAGCGCCAGCACGAAGGCGTTCCTGATCCACTACTCCGGGCGCGTGAGCTTGAGCAGTCCGATGGAGAGCATCGTATTAGATAGCGCCATCATTCCGGCGGTGCTTATATTGGCAACTCAGAGGACGGCCAAGGTCAATCGATGCGTCTCGCGCTTGTCTATACGATCATCGCTTCGATCGCGACGGCGCCGAGTCTGCGTGCTCAGCAACTCACGGTCGAGCATGGCACGGCGTCTTCCAGGTCGGGCTCTCGGTGTTCATCGGCGCCGGCGCCGGCCTCGTTGTAAAATACGTTCTCGAAAAGATGCTCATCTCCAGCTTCCGCGCCGCCAACACCTTTCACGACCTGCACACTTTCATTTTCCATACCGCCGTCGGGACGGTCACGACGCTGGTGTTCTGGGGCTTCGAGTTCGGCTTCAACAGCGCCTTTCCGGACAATAACAGGCGCTGTCTCGGCGCCCTGATCGGCCTCGCCATCGGCTACAGGGCGAAGTACCGCCTCAACAAGCATTTCGTCTTCCGCCCCCGAGCGGCACCATGAGGCGCGTGTCGTCGTGGGGCCGGCTCTCGGCCCTTCCTCACGAGGTGATCGAGCTTGGCGACCGCAGCCGTGTTTCGGCTGAGCTGGCGCTTCGCCGGCCCGGCATCGCCTACGGCCTGGGGCGAAGCTATGGCGATGCCTGCCTCAACCCCAACGGTGTGCTGTGGCGCACGGCGGGCCTAGACCGCTTCATCCGCTTCGACGAGACCCTCGGCCGGCTGGTATGCGAGGCGGGCGTGGTGCTGCGCGACATCCAGCGCCTGGCCATTCCGCGCGGCTGGAGCCTGCCGGTGTTGCCGGGCACCCAATTCGTCACCGTAGGCGGCGCCATCGCCAACGACGTGCACGGCAAGAACCACCACGAGACCGGCACCTTCGGCGATCATGTGAAGTCGCTGCGGCTGCTGCGCACCGACGGCCAAGAGATCGTCTGCAGCCCCGCGGAGCGACCCGAATGGTTCGCGGCGACCGCGGGTGGCCTCGGCTTGACCGGCCTCATCGTCGAGGCGGAGCTGCAGCTCCGCCGCGTGCCTGGTCCTTGGCTCGACGCCGAGATGATCGCCTATTCCGGCCTCGACGAATTCTTCCGTCTGTCCGAGGAATCGCATCCGGCGTGGGAGCACGCCGTCTCCTGGATCGACTGCACCTCCGGCGACGCCGTTCGCGGCCTGTTCATGCGGGCAAGGCCAGCGGCCGGCGAGCATGGAACCTGGCGCGAGCGACGGCTTGCCATGCCGCTGGTGCCGCCGGTTTCGCTGGTGAACCGGCTGACGCTCAAGCCGCTCAACCAGCTCTATTGGACGACGAACAAGCGCCATCTCGGCCGCCGGATCGTCCATAACGAGCCGTTCCTTTTCCCGCTCGACGGCATCCGCGACTGGAACCGGCTCTACGGCCCGGCAGGCTTTTATCAGTATCAATGCGTCGTGCCGCGCGAGGCGGGAACCGCGCCCATCCGCGACATGCTGGCGGCGATCGCGCGTTCGGGCGAGGGTTCGGTGCTGGCGGTGCTGAAGACCTTTGGCGACCGTTGGCCAGCCGGCTTGTTGAGTTTCGCGCGACCGGGTGTGACTCTGGCCCTCGACTTCCACAAGCACGCCGGAGTTGAAGCCCTGTTCGAACGGATGGATGCCATCGTAAGTGCAGCCGGCGGCCGCCTCTATCCGGCCAAGGATGCGCGCATGTCGCGATCGATGTTCGAATCAGGCTATCCGCGCCACGGCGAATTTTCAGCCTACCGTGATCCGGGCATGAGCTCCGCCATGTCCCGCCGCCTGATGGGAAGCTAGCA
>DATHNU010000277.1:0-2547 GCA_035485695.1 Reyranella sp.
CAAGCACGTTGTGCGCAATGCGATGATCCCGGTTGTCACCCTGGTGGCGCTGCAGATGCCGATCGTGTTCGGCGGCGCCATCGTCACCGAGCAGATCTTCCGCGTGCCCGGAATCGGCTCGCTGCTGATCTCGGCCATGCTGGCCAACGACACGCCCGTCGTGATGGCCGTCACCTTCGTAATCTCTGCTCTCGTCGTCCTGTGCAACCTCATCGCCGATATCCTTTATGGCTGGCTTGACCCCCGCATCGCTTTCCGCTGAGGCGCCCGTCGCGGCCTCACCCGCCGTCGAGACGCGCCAGAAGGCGCGCTTCTCGCCGTGGCAGGAGGCCTGGCGACGCTTCCGCCGCCACAAGCTCGCGCTGGCGAGCGGGATCGTGCTGCTGTTGATCGTGGCGGCGATCCTGATCGGGCCGTTGCTGTGGCGGCTGCCGATCAACGAGATCGACTTCGGCTCCAAGCTCGAGGGTCCGACATGGGCTCACCCCTTGGGCACCGACGATCTCGGCCAGGACGTGCTGGCCCGCCTGCTCTATGGCGGGCGCATTTCGCTCGCGGTCGGGCTTGCCGCCATGCTGGTCGCCATCACGGTCGGCGTGCTGGTCGGCGCCCTGGCCGGCATGTCGAGCGGCTACGTCGATGCCGTCCTGATGTGGCTCGCCGACCTCTTCCTTTCGCTGCCGCAACTGCCGCTGCTGCTGCTGCTGATCTACCTGTTCCGCGACGCCCTCAAGACCGCCTTCGGCCCGGAAGGCGGCGTGTTCGTCCTGATCGTGGTGGTGATCGGCGGCCTGCGCTGGATGCCGGCGGCGCGGCTGGTGCGCGCCCAGTTCCTGTCGCTCCGGGAAAAGGAGTTCGTCGAGGCGGCGCGTGCGCTCGGCGCCTCCAAGCCGCGCCAGGTCATCCGCCACATCCTGCCCAATGCGCTGGGGCCGGTGATCGTGGCCGGCACCATCGACGTCGCCGCCGCCATCATCGCCGAATCGACCCTGTCGTTCCTGGGCCTCGGCTTCCCGCCCGACATCCCGACCTGGGGCCGCGTGCTGTTCGACGCCAAGGACTATCTCGACATCGCGCCGCACTGGGCGCTGTTTCCGGGGGCGGCCATCTTCCTCACGGTGCTGTCCATCAACTTCATCGGCGACGGGCTGCGCGACGCGCTCGATCCGCGGCGCGTGATCTGAGGGGACAGTGGCCGATACGCTTCTCGACATTCGCGGCCTGAAAACCTGGTTCAAGACCGACGACGGCATGGTCCGCGCCGTCGACGGCGTCGACCTGCGCATCGACCGCGGCGAGACGGTGGGCGTGGTCGGCGAGTCGGGCTGCGGCAAGACGGTGACGGCGCGCTCGGTGCTGAAGCTCATAGATATGCCGCCCGGCCGCTTCGAGGGCGGCCAGATCCTGTGGCAGGGCCGCGACCTCATCCCGCTCGACCAGGACGAGATGAACAAGATCCGCGCCCGCGAGATCGCCATCGTGTTCCAGGAGCCGATGACCTCGCTCAATCCGGTCTACACGGTGGGCGACCAGATCGCCGAGGTGATCGCGCTGCACCAGAAGCTCAATCGGAAACAGGCGATGGACGGCGCGGCCGAGATGCTGCGGCTGGTCAACATCCCCAACGCCCAGCGCCGCGTGCACGACTATCCGCACCAGTTCTCCGGCGGTATGCGCCAGCGCGTGATGATCGCCATGGCGCTTAGTTGCCAGCCCAAGCTCCTGATCGCCGACGAGCCCACGACGGCGCTCGACGTCACCATCCAGGCGCAGATCCTGGAGCTGATGCAGGAGATGAAGGAGCGCTTCGGCATGGCCATCATGCTGATCACCCACGCCATGGGCGTGGTCGCCGAGACCTGCCAGCGGGTGACCGTGATGTATGCCGGCAAGGTGGTCGAGGAGGCGCCGGTCGAGGCCCTGTTCGGCAACCCGCGGCATCCCTACACGCAAGGGCTCATCCGCTCGATCCCGCGGGTCGATCGAGCCGCCGAGAAGAAGCAGCGGCTGGAGGCGATCCCCGGCACGGTGCCCAGCCTGCTCGAGCCGCCGCCAGGCTGCCGTTTCGCCGACCGCTGCAAGTACGTGACCGATATCTGCGTGCGCGGCATGCCGCCCCTGAAGGAAGTCGGTCCCGGCCACTATGTGAGGTGCGTGCTGTGAGCGGGACCGCGCTGCTGTCCGTGCGCGACCTGCGCAAGCATTTTGCGATCAAGGGCGGAATCCTCTCGCGCACCGTCGACAAGGTGCATGCCGTCGACGGCGTGAGCTTCGACATCGGCGCCGGCGAGACGCTGGGCCTGGTGGGTGAATCGGGATGCGGCAAGTCGACGACCGGCCGCTGCATCCTGCGGCTGATCGAGCCCAGCTCGGGCGAGGTCTGGTTCAAGGGTGCCGATGTCCGGCAGATGAACGGCACGGCGCTGCGCGCGCTCCGACGCGACATGCAGATCATCTTCCAGGATCCCTATGCCTCGCTGAACCCCAGGCTCACCGTGGGCGCCATCGTCGGCGAGGCGCTGATCATCCACGATCTGGCGAAGTCGC
>DATHNU010000278.1:0-3501 GCA_035485695.1 Reyranella sp.
CGACCAGATCAATCCCGAGCCCACGGCGGAGGAGTACCGCAAGTTCACCATGCCGCGGATCGAGGCGCTGAACCACGCGCTGCGCGGCCTGCCCAAGGACCGCATCCGCTTCCATCTCTGCTGGGGCAGCTGGCACGGCCCCCACACCACCGACATCTCCATGCGCGACATCGTCGACGTCATGCTCAGGATCGACGCCGGGGCGTATTCCTTCGAGGCCGGCAATGTGCGCCACGAGCATGAATGGAGCGTCTGGCGCGATACCAAGCTGCCCGACGACAGGCTGATCCTGCCCGGCGTGGTGAGCCACGCCACCAACGTGGTCGAGCATCCCGAACTGGTCGCCGAGCGCATCGGCCGCTTCGCCGGACTTGTCGGCCGCGAACGGGTCATCGCCTCGACCGACTGCGGCCTGGGCGGCCGCGTCCATCCGCAGATCGCCTGGGCCAAGCTCGAGACGCTGGCCCAGGGGGCGGCCATCGCAAGCCAGCAGCTGTGGTGACAAAAGTAAGACGGCGATTGCCCTGATTGCTGGGGCGCGCGTCATGGTCTTTCGGAGCGCGGACCTCCAGGTCCGCTCTTGCTTGATAATGCGGACCTGGAGGTCCGCGCTCCAAAGAAGACGCGCCACGCGCCATCCGTTGCGACAACCCGTGCGGTATGATTGTGTATTATGGGGAGTTGCCGGAGCTTGGGGGGGCTTGTTGCCGGGCATCCGACGGGGGCGGGAACATGACCAAAGAGCGGGCATTGTCGGCCATGAGCCGGGGGCTTGGGCCGCATTTCTCACGACGCGGCGTGCTGCAGGCCGGGCTGGCGATCGGCACGCTGGCGCTGCCCCAGCGCGCGGCGCTCGGACAGTCCGGCGGCACGCACGCCCACATGCCCGAGCTCGGCGTGACGAAGGTGCCGGTTGTGCCGGCCATGGACCAGCCGCTGGTCGAGCCCGAGGTCCGCCGCTCCGTCGACGGCGTGCTCAGCACCAGCCTGCGCTGCGCCTACGCCTGGCGCGACATCGGCGGCATGCATCTCTACCTGCGCAGCTACGAGGGCGGCGTGGGCCCGACCCTGCGCATGAAGCCGGGCGAGACCCTGAAGATCCGCCTCGTCAACGACTTGCCGCCCAACCGCGACCTGGCGCCCGGCAACCCTTCCTATCCGCATCAATTGAACAACACCAACTTCCACTTCCACGGCGCGCACTGCAGCCCGGGCGGCATCGCCGACAACGTCATGCGCTCGATGCCGCCCGGCCAGTCGTACGACATCGAGGTCACGCTGCCCGCGGACCATACGTGCGGCACCTACTGGTATCATCCGCATCACCATGGCTCGGCCGACGTGCAGGTGGCGAGCGGCATGGCCGGCGCCATCGTCATCGAGGGCGATTTCGCCGACGTGCCGGAGATCACGCGGGCGCGCGAGCGCGTGCTGCTTCTGTCGGAGGTCGTGTTCGACGCGTACGGCATGGTCGAGGACTTCGGCACCCTGTTTCCGGAGACCGCGACCCGCTTCCTGGCAATCAACGGCCAGCGGCGGCCCACCATCGACATGCGGCCGGGCGAAGTGCAGCGCTGGCGCCTGGTCGGCTCGCAGTACCAGAACGACATGCTGCTGGAGCTCGAAGGGCACCGGCTGAACGTCATCGCCTATGACGGCATTCAACTCGGCGCCCTGCACGAGATGAGACAGCTGCTGATCGAGCCGGGACAGCGCGCCGATGTGCTGGTGCAGGCGGGAGGCCCCGGCACCTACGAGCTGAACGCCTTGCCGAACGACCAGGGCCATCCGTCTCCCAGCGGGCCGCTGGCCCGCGTGGTGGTGGCCGGCGAACCGCTGGCGATGAAGCTGCCGGCCGCGCTGCCCAGGCCGCCGATCGAGCCGATCCGCGACAGCGAGATCACGGGTCGCCGCACGCTCGTTTTCGGGGCCACGGAGCCGCAGAACAACGTCGCGGGGCACTGGCAGGAATACACCTTCACCGTCGACGGCAAGGTCTTCGATCCGTCGCGCATCGACCAGCGGGTGCGGCTGGGCGCGGTCGAGGAATGGACGATCCGCAACACCCACGAACACGACGACCATGTGTTCCACATCCACACCAACCCGTTCCAGGTCGTCGAGGTGGGCGGCCAGCCGCAGGCCGACCGGCCGTGGCGCGACACCGTGACCGTGCCGCGGATGGCCAAGGGCGGCAGCACCGTAATCCGGACGCGGTTCCTCGATTACACCGGCCTCTTCATGCTGCACTGTCACATGATGAACCACGAGGAGATGGGCATGATGCAGGCGGTCGAGGTCTACAAGGACTGAAGGCCCCGCTTGCTGTCACCCCGAGCGAAGCGAGGGGCCTTTGGGGACCTGCAAAGGTCCCTCGCTTCGCTCGGTATGACAACGGTGCCGGCGGCCTCAGCCTGAAGCTCGTCGGCCCGCAGCCCCTGAAGTCGCCGACATCAAGTCGCGTAATCGGGACTCTCGCGGTCGAGACGGCGCTTGAGCGCCGCCCATGGGCGCTGGCCCTTGCTTTCGAAGCTCTCGAACTGCCGGGCCGCGTGCTCGGCCACGGAATCCGGCGGCACCACCACCTTCTGGCCGCCCTGCGTGGCGGCGAGCTGCAGGCGGCAGGCCTGCTCGAGGTAGTACATCTCGTAGAAGGCGTCGCCGACGGTGCGGCCCGCCGTCAGCAGGCCGTGATGGCGCAGGATCATGGCGTTGTTGCCGCCGAGATCGCGCACCAGCCGCTCGCGCTCGTCGAGATCGAGCGCGATGCCTTCGTAGTCGTGATAGCTGGTGCGGCCGAAGAACTGCATCGACATCTGGTTCAGCGGCAGCAGGCCCTGCTCCTGGGCCGCCACCGCCATGCCGGCCGTGGTGTGGCTGTGCATGACGCACTGCGCATCGTCGCGCGCCATGTGCACCGCCGAATGGATGGTGAAGCCGGCATTGTTGATCTTGGCCTCCTCGAGCTTCTCGATGGCGTGGCCTTCGGGATCGACGGCGATCAGGCTCGACGCCGTGATCTCGTCGAAAAGGGAGCCGAACGGGTTGAGCAGGAAGCGGTGATCCTTGCCCGGCAGGCGCACCGACAGGTGGGTGAAGATCAGGTCGTCCATGCCGAAGCGGGCGAACAGGCGGTAGGCTGCGGCGAGGTCGCAGCGCAGCTCCCATTCCTGGGGATCGATGTTGCGTCGGTCGGTCATTGTCCTCACCACGAGTCGATGGAGTAGGGCTACTCCGCTGCTCTGGGCAACGGCTTGGCGCGGCGCAGCTCGGCGACACGCGCCTGGGTATAGACGTCGGTCCAGTTGACCAGGGCCCGGTCGGTGACCTCGCGCGGATCCCAGGCGCGCTCGGGCAGCGCCATGCGCTTGCCGCCCAGATGCACGGCATGGATCCGGCTCTTGTCGAGCAGGATCGATATGTTGTCGATTGGCGAGCCGTCGAGCGCGATGAAATCGGCCGAGCGGCCGGGTTCGAGGCGGCCGACCTGCGCGCCGTCGG
>DATHNU010000279.1:0-4613 GCA_035485695.1 Reyranella sp.
CCGCCCCATGAATTCGGCTCGACCCATGGCGACACGCGCATCACCCGCATCGCCTGCGGCGAGGGGCCGGAATATACGGCGTTCGCCGTGCGCTCTCACCAGATCTGGCGCGAGCTCGAGGCGGAGCTCGGCATGGACCTCTTCACGCAGAACGGGCTGTTGGTGCTCTTCGGACCGGGAGCGCGCCCTGCCAATCACAGCGTGCCGGATTTTCTGAGCGCCACCGTCGACGCCGCGAAGAAGGCGAAGCTGGCTTACGAGATTCTCGACACGGCGCAGATCAGGCAGAGATATCCCGCCTTCAATGTCGCCGATGGTGACCAGGCCTACCACGACGATGTCGGCGGTTTCGTACGCCCCGAGCGATGCGTCACCGCCCAATTGCAGAAGGCCAAGGCCCTCGGGGCCGATATGCATCTGAACGAGACGGTGATCTCCTTCGATCAGGCGGGCGGCTCGGTGACGGTGAAGACGGACAAGGATAGCTACCACGCCAGGGAGCTGATCGTGGCGGCGGGGTCGTGGTTGCCGGCGTTTCTCAAGCCCGCCCTGGCCGGCCAGTTCAAGGTGACGCGCCAGGTCCTCTACTGGTTCCGGGCCAAGGGCGCCCGGGAACATGCGCAATTCTCGCCCGAGCGGTTTCCCGTCTATATCTGGCAGCTTCCGGCGCCCCAGCCGATCTACGGCTTCCCCGCCACCGGCGGCCTGGAGGAAGGCGTCAAGCTCGCCACCGAGCAGGATCACACGACGACGACACCGGAAGCGGTGTCGCGTGCTGTCGGTCCGGACGAAATCCGCGAGATGTACGAGACCTATGTCGGGCCGTATTTTCCCGGCCTGTCGCCTACCTGTGTGAAGCACAAGGTCTGCCTTTACACCCAGGTGGACGGCGCCCGCTTCATCATCGATCGCCATCCCGACGCCAGTCGCGTGATTGTCGCTTCTCCCTGTTCAGGTCACGGCTTCAAGCATTCGGCCGGCGTCGGCGAGCTGCTCGCCCAGATGGCGCTGGGCGAGGAGCATCAGGACATAGCGAGATTCGGTTTCGGCTACGCGCCGCGCTGAGACGAGCCTCTACAGCCGGCTCCGCGTGCGCGGTGGTCGCGTCGACAGCACGGCCAGCAGGGCGGCCAGCGCCGGCACGCCCTGGACGTAGAGGATCGACATCTTGGCGGTGAGCCCGCCATAGACGCCGGCCACGATAACGCAGCACAGGAAGAAGACTTTCAGGTCGCGTCGGCCGCTGAAAAGTCCCCACAGCAGGCCCGCGGCGAGGAAGCCGTTGTAAAGGCCCTGGTTGGCGGCCAGCGCCGCCGATGCCGCCGCGAATTCCGGGGTCGTGCCGAAGATCTCCCGGCCGGTCGGATCGTTCCAGTAGAACATTTCCAGGACCAGGAAGGCCGCGTGGCTGAACGCAACGATCGCCACCAGCAACAGCGCGATGATCCGCATCGTTTGGTCTCCCCCTCGTCGGGACGACCCTAGCACGGCGGCGGGTGCGCGGCGCCGTGTCCATCTTCCGTCATCGAAACTTCGTTTGCAGTAGCCGGAGATTGCAATTCATAGTAGATTTGCAATCTAGGTGAATTTGCCGGATGCCAGGCCGCGGCCCCAAGCATTCGCAAGCCGTGGGCCGGCGTTCGCGGCCGCCATCGCAGACCACACTTCAAGGATGCCAGGAGCGTTTCGCAGACAGCGGAGGAAGTCATGGCGAAGGAATACCGTGTGATTGCCCATGGAATGCATGAGGCGGAGATCAGCCTGGCGCGCAACACGATGTCCAAGGCCCGCGCCACGGCCGCCTTCGTGGTCGGCGAAGCCAGTGACGCCCAAATCGAAGCCTTGAAACAAGGCGGTCTCGTCGTGCAGGTCCTGTCGGAGATAGACGGCGGCGCCGGCGCGCCCGCCCGCCCCGAAACGCCGGGTCGCGGCGCCATGCCCTTGCCCGACCAGCTTCGCTCGCTGGCGTTCTCGGCGCCAATGGCGCCGATCGTGGCTGCCGACGTCGATCTCACCCGTCCCAACGTCTATCTCGTCCAGATCGATGGTCCGTTGTTGTCCGACTACACGCAGAGGCTCGAGGCGCTCGGCGTCAAGCTGATGCAGTCCTACCGCGACGGCTTCTATTCGGCGTTCCTCTCCGCGCCGCAGGTGAGCGCCGTCGGGGCTTTGGATTTCGTCGCCAGCGTGGGGCTCTACGATACCGCGCCGAGTGGCCCGCCCGCCGGCGGCGCCCCGGTGGCGATGGCGCCGATGCCGCCCAGTGCGACGGGCTTGCGCATGATCACCTACGACGTGCGGCTGCACAAAGCCGAGGACCTCGACGAGGTCCTCGATTGGCTGAAGGCGCACAACGTCAACGTCGCGGGCAGCGCCCGGCGCAAGGTGCGGATCTATCTCCTCGAGGACTCTCCGCTGTTGTCCGAACTGGCCAACCTGCCGGCCGTGCAGAGCTGCGAGGAATATATCGCGCCCAAGCTGTTCAACGATCGCGCGCGCGAGTTGCTCAAGGTCAGCGACGCCACGGGCCAATCGCTTCCGTTCGACGGCAGCGGCCAGATCGTGGCGGTGGCCGATACCGGCATCGACGATCAACATCCGGACTTTGCCGGCCGCATCAACGCCAAGATCGCCTTGGGCCGGCCTGGGACAACCGACGATCCGCACGGCCATGGCACGCACGTCACCGGCTCGATCCTGGGCGATGGCTCGGCGTCGAACGGGGCGTTCAAGGGCATGGCGCCCGCCGCGAAGGTGTATTTTCAGTCCTTGCTCGACAGCAGCGACGGTCTGGGCGGCCTGCCGCTCGACCTCGCCGACCTGTTCGAGCCGGCCTACCAGGCCGGGGCGCGAATCCACAACAACAGCTGGGGGGCCGCGACCGCGTCGACCTATACGCTGAACTCGATCGAAGTCGACGAGTTCGTCAGCAACCGCCGCGAAATGCTGGTCGTCATCGCCGCCGGCAACGAGGGCCAGGCGGCGACCCGCAACAACACGCCGCAAGGCGTCGTCGACTGGCTGTCGATCGGCGCGCCGGCGACGGCCAAGAATGCGTTGACGGTCGGCGCGAGCCGCAGCGACCGCACGACCGGCGGCTACAGCCAGTACAAGTGGGGCAAGGCCTGGCCCAACAGCTATCCGCATGCGCCGATCGCCGACGAGCTGGTCTCGGGCAACCCCGAGGCGATGGCGGCCTTCAGCAGTCGCGGACCGTCCGACGACCGGCGGATCAAGCCCGATGTCGTGGCCCCCGGCACCGACATCGTCTCGACCAAGTCGGCGATCGCCGCGCCGACCCACTTCTGGGGCATCCACACCAACAGTCAGTATGCCTACATGGGGGGAACCAGCATGGCGACCCCGCTGGTGTCGGGCTGCGCCGCCCTGGTTCGCCAATATTACGTCGACAAGGCAAACCATGAGCCGTCGGCCGCGCTGCTGCGCGCCACGCTCGTCAATGGCGCGCGCTGGCTGGGCGGCACCGATGCGAATGCCAGCAATCCCACCGGCGTCATGCCGGCGGGAAACTTCGATCAGGGCTTCGGCGCGGTCTACATGGATACGACCCTGCCCCATCCCGGCAATCCGAAGCTGGCGCTGGCGTTCATCGACAACTGGCAGGCGCCTGGCGACCATTTCACGGCGACCGGCGCGCGCAAACGCTACATGGTCCAGGTCACCGGCGGGACGATGCTGCGCATCTGCCTCGCCTACACCGACGCGCCCGGCCGCAGCCTGCAGAACAATCTCAACCTGTTCGTCCAGATGCCGGACAATCAGAAGATGTTCGGCAACCAGCAGCTCAGGAACTCACTCAATATCCCCGACGTCGACAACAATGTCGAAGTGCTGCGCATCGCCAATCCGCAGCCGGGGGCGTATCTCATCCAGATCAGCGCGGTCAATCTGCTGCACGCGCCGCAGGACTTCGCTCTCGCGGTCAGCGGCGAATTCGCGCCGCCGACCCTGCAAGCCGTCTAGTCCAGGCCGACATCCAGGGAGAGGCGCCTAAAGCATGTAGGGTCCGGCTGGAATCAGCCGGACCCTACATGCCCTGTGGAACCACGATCTCCCATTCCGCTCTAGGCGGCGACCTTCTTCCAGTCGTGACTCTTTTCGTAGGCGTCGGCCGCCTTGTAGATCGTCGATTCGTTCCAGTGCTTACCGATCAGCATCAGGCCGGCCGGCAGGCCCTCGCTCATGCCGCAGGGCAGGGTGATCGCCGGGTGGCCGGTGACGTCGAACGGCGCGGTGTTGGGCAGCATCTCGAAGGCGCGGCTGATGATGTCCATGCGCGGGCCGGCCGGATCAGGCAGCTTGGTCGAACGCAGCGGCAGAGTCGGCATCAGCAGCAGGTCGTATTTGGCCAGCGCCGTGTCGTAGGCGGCGCCCAGCTTGCGCGCCAGGTTCTGCGCCTTGGCGTAGTAGTGGCCGCGATACTTGTTGAGCGCATACTTGCCGAACAGGATCGTGGTCTTGAGCGTGTCGGAGAGCTCGTCGGCGCGCTCGCGCCACGCCGAGTGCGCGTCGACCAGGCTGGTGACGTAGAGGCCCTTCCAGTTGAAGCCGTAGCCGTTGCCCAGCATCATCTGCCAGGTGGCGCCTTCGAC
>DATHNU010000280.1:0-2256 GCA_035485695.1 Reyranella sp.
GTGCCCAGCTTCTGGCTGGCGGCCTCCTCGCGCATCGCGTCCAGTTCGCGGTGCAGCGGCAGCACCAGCACGGCGTTTTCCGCCAGCAGCAGGATTTCCGGCGTTATTTTCAGTCCCGCCGCGCCGACGCGGGCGATCTCGTCCAGCAGCGACCAGGGATCCACCACCACGCCATTGCCGATGATGGAGCGCTTGCCCTGCACCACGCCGGAAGGAAGCAGCGACAATTTGTAGGTCTTGTCCCCCACCACGATGGTGTGGCCGGCATTGTTGCCGCCCTGGAAGCGCACCACCATCTCGGCCCGGTTGGCGAGCCAGTCGATGATCTTGCCCTTGCCTTCGTCGCCCCACTGGGCGCCGATCACGGTGACGTTGGTCATGGCTTGTGCGACCTCACCTGCCCAGGGAGGTCTCTCCGGCCCTTCGACAGGTGCTCGGCCAAGGAGACTGGATTTCGTTTTTACGGCGCGATCAGCCCTCGGACGCGACTCGTCCAGTCCGGCCTTTCACGCGGCAGCCTGCCTATCGAACCGGCCGCTCCCGGTCAAGGCGCGGCCGCGTCCTCAGCCCTTCCCGTCATGGGCCGGCCTATTCTCTTTCGTCATGGCCCGACTTGTTCCACGGCTGTCCGGTTCATTTTAGTGGACGGGTTGCATGGCGTTGATTCTACTCGTTTTCAAACACTTGCCGGTGATTTGGACACGAGAGAGGACAACGCCATGCGCCACCACAATAGCGTTTTGCACGGGCTTCTGAAGCATGTGCCGTGGTCTTGTTTCGAGGCTCTTGTGGATGAATACCGGGCCGATGCCGGCGTTCGCCGCCTGAGCACCAAGACCCAGCTGGTGGCGTTGCTTTACGCGCAGTTGTCCGGGGCGGCGTCGTTGCGCGAGATCGAGACGGCGATGGCGAGCCATTCGGCCCGGCTCTATCACCTTGGCGCGCGCGAAGTGTCGCGCTCGACCCTGGCCGACGCCAACGCATCGCGGCCGCACGAGGTCTTCTCGGCGCTGTTCTCGCGCATGGCCGCCATGGCCGCGCCGGGCCTGCGCAAGGCGACGGCCGAGGCGGTGCGGCTGATCGATTCCACCGGCCTGCGCCTGGCCGGCATGCAGGCCGAGTGGGCGCGCTTCTCCAGGCACGCCCGCGGAGCCAAGGCCCATATCATCTACGACCCCGACGCCGACCGGCCGCTCTACATGGCGCTCACCACGGCCAAGGTGAACGACATCACCGCTGCTCAGGCCATGCCGATCGAGCGCGGCGCGACCTACGTCTTCGACCTGGGCTACTATCACTATGCCTGGTGGGCCAGGATCGACGGGCTCGGCGGCCGCTTCGTCACCCGGCTGAAGAAGAACACCCCGCTCGCCGTCACCGCCGAGCTGGCCCTGCCCGCCGGCTCGGCCCTGACCTATGACCGTATCGGCCTCTTGCCCGAACGGCTCACCTCGACCCGCAAGAACCCCTTCAAGGACCCCGTGCGCGAGATCGGCGTGGTGCTCGAGGACGGCAAGCTCCTGCGCGTCGTCACCAACGACCTGGACGCCCCAGCCCAGGACATCGCCAACCTCTACAAGCGCCGTTGGGCGATCGAACTCTTCTTCCGATGGGTCAAGCAGACCCTCCGGATCAAGCACTTCATCGGTCGATCCGAGAACGCGGTCCGTATCCAGGTCGCCGTGGCCCTGATCGCCTATCTGCTGCTCAGAATGGCCCAGGACGCCGTCAAGATCATCGAAAGCCCCCTGGCCTTCGCACGCCTGGTCCGCGCCAACATCATGCACAGACGACCGCTCGATGCGCTCCTCAAGCCACCAACAATACCCGCATACGATTCCAGCCAGCTATCCCTGGACCTCAGCCCAGCATGAACCGGACAGCCGTGGACTTGTTCGGGCCACCCATGACCACCGTGTCCGATCAAGTGTCCATGAGTCACCCGGACAAGCCGGGTGATGACGGTTGAAAGTGCGGCGCCGCCCCCATCGGGGTATCGGTCAGGCTGCCCCCTGGCCGCTGTGTCCGGTTCGCAACCGGGAGCCGATGGCCGTTTGCGACGGCGGTATCCAGGGATTGGCCCGGCGCCAGGCGTGCAACCGGAGCACGGCGAAACCCATCAGCCCAAGCACCGCCGCCAGGTAAAGGCCGAGGCCAATCAGAACGACAGCCTCGATGTGTCCCGGCGCGCGCCCATAGGCCGTGAAGGCGAGGACAAAGAGGACCGTCAGCATTGGAGACGCCAACAGGACCGCG
>DATHNU010000281.1:0-4192 GCA_035485695.1 Reyranella sp.
GCGCGCCGAGGGCAAGACCGGCTCGGCGGTCTATCCCGTCGCGGTGCCGACCTACGAGGTGCAGTTCGTCGCCCAGGAGCGCGGCTTCTTCAAGGACGAGGGCTACGACTTCAAGCTGATCCAGGGCGGCAACGGCGTGAAGACGCGCGAGATCATGGCCTCGCGCCAGGCCGACTTCGCCATCGCCGACATCCTGCACGTGCTGCAGCTCAACAAGAACGGCCGGCCGACGCGGGCGCTCAACACCGTCGACCAGCGCGCGCCCGGCGTGCGCTTCGCCATCCGCAAGGACCTCTACGACCAGGGCGACGACACCGTGCAGAAGGCCGCCGACTGGAAGCGGCCGGACGGAAAGCGCGCGATCTTCGGTGTGTCCTCGATCGGCGGCACCTCGCATCTGTGGTCGCACTACTTCATGGAAAGGATGGGCCTCGCCGACAAAGTGACCTGGGTGCAGACCGGCAATGTCGACACCATGCTGGGCTCGCTCAAGACCAAGCAGGTCGACGTGTTGTCGAGCGCGATCTCCGTGGTGACCGAAGCCGAGAAGAACGGCTGGGGCAAGGTGATCTATGCGCCGAGCGACGAGAAGACCTGGAACGCCGTGATCGGCGGGCCCGTGCCGGTGAACGTCAACTTCTGCCTCACCGCCACCATCGAGAAGGAGCCGGAGAAGGTGCAGGCCTTCACCAACGCGGTGTGGCGGGCGATGCAATGGATCAAGGCCAACAGCCCCGACAAGATCCAGGACACGATCGAGCGCTTCGTCGGCTCGACCTCGCGCGATGCCAACCTGCTGGAGATCGGCGAGCTCAAGGACGTCGCCGACTGGAACGGCCTGATCACCGCGGAATCCTACGCCCGCGGCGAGAAGGTCTGGCTGGGCGAGCTCACCGGGATCACGCAGCCGCTCAAGCTCGAGGATGCCACAGCCGACCAGTTCCTCAAGGCGGCGCATGCCAAATACCCACCCGCCTGACGTGGCCGGCTTGACGTGACCGGCCGCTGCCGCATCGAAATTGCCGGTCTGCGCAAAAGCTTCCTCGCCGACGGCCGCGAGGTGGTGGCGGTCGACGACGCCTCGTTCCGCATCCATGACGGCGAATTCGTCGCCCTGCTGGGCCCCTCGGGCTGCGGCAAGAGCACCATCCTCAACATGGTCGCGACCCTGATTACGCCGAACGCCGGCGACATCAAGGTCGACGACGCGCCCGTGATCCCGGGCCGGCCGATTCCGCAGGTCGGCTACGTGTTCCAGAAGGACACGCTTTTTCCGTGGCGCACGGTCGAAGGCAATATCGGCTATGCGCTGGAGCTCGCCGGCGTGCCGGCCGCGGAACGGCGCGGCCGGGTCGATCAGGCGATCCACCAGGCCGGCCTCGACGGTTTTGCCCGCTTCTATCCGTCGTCGCTGTCGGGCGGCATGCGCCAACGCGTGTCGCTGATGCGCACGCTGATCGCCCAGCCCGAGATCCTGCTGATGGACGAGCCGTTCGGCGCGCTCGACACCCATACCAAGCTCGACATGCATTCGGTGCTGCTCGATCTCTGGGAGCACACGCGCCAGACCGTGCTGTTCGTGACCCACGATCTCGGCGAGGCGCTGACCCTTGCCGACCGCATCATCCTGATGTCTGCCCGCCCGGGCCGCGTGAAGCAGGATTTCAAGGTCGATTTCGCCCGCCCGCGCGACGCCGTGGCGTTGCGCGAGACACCGCAATACGCCCAGCTGTTCTCGCGCATCTGGCACTCGCTGGGCGAGGAATTCGCCAAAGGGCGCAGCGTATGAGGCGGCTCTCGACGCTTCTCTGGCAGATCGCCATCGGACTGGCAGCCCTCGCCATCTGGCAATGGGGCTGGGTGCTGCACGACAAGCTGCCCTGGCTGGTGCCCGACCTGCTCGATCCCTACTTCGTTTCGAAGCCCTCCGACATCTACCAGCAATTCCTGCGCATGAGCTGCCTGGTCTCGTCCGACGGCCAATGGACCTTCGGAGTCGAAGGCGCCTTCGCGCGCTGCATCGGCAAATCGGAGAACAATCTCTGGATCGCCACCTACTTCACGCTGAAGAACACGCTGTGGGGCTTCGCCACCGGCGTCAGCTCGGGCTTCGCGCTGGGCCTCCTGCTCGGCCGCTCGGACCGGCTGAGCGAGATCTTCTATCCCTACATCACCGCCTTCAATTCGGTGCCGCGCATTGCGCTCGCGCCCATCATCATCCTGGCGTTCGGCATCGGCGATGCCTCCAAGATCGTGACGGCCTGGCTGGTCGTGGTCTTCCTGGTGTTCTTCAACACCTTCGAGGGCGCGCGCTCGGTCGACCGCGACCATATCAACGCCGCCCGCCTGCTGGGCGCCGGCGAATGGCAGGTGACGCGCACCGTGATCGTGCCCTCGACCATGGCCTGGCTGTTCGCCTCGCTGACGCCTGCGGTCTCGTTCTCGCTGATCGGCGTGATCGTGGGCGAGTTCATCGGCGCCGAGCATGGCATCGGCCGCATGATCATCGAGTCCGAGGCGCGCGGCGAAGCCGCCGGCATGATGGTGGCGGTGTTCGTGCTGATGATCGTCGGCGTCATCCTGGCCTCGATCGTGCGCCGCGTGCAGGCCTACCTGCTGCGCTGGCGGCCGGCCCAAAACGCGGCAGCGACCTGACGACGCTGCCTGGCGCCGGCGATGGCGCGGCAGGCCATGCCGTGGCATGACTTCGGTCCAACCACGCGGATAACGACGTGGGAGTCAGGGAGGATGATCATGCGCCGGCTGGCAAGACGCAGTCTGTTGATCGGAACCGCAATCCTGGGGGCGGCGCCCGCCGCGACGCAATCGTGGGCGCAATCCTGGCCGACCAAGCCGGTGAAGATCGTCGTGCCGTTCGGTCCCGGCGGCCCGGCCGACGTCTATGCCCGCATCCTGGGCCAGGAACTGACCGAGGCGCTGAAGCAGCAATTCATCATCGACAACCGCGCCGGCGCGGGCGCGGTGATCGGCACCGACATCGTCGCCAAGGCAGCCCCTGACGGCTACACGCTGCTGATGATGTCGAACACCCACACTACCAACGAGACGCTGCTCGACAACAAGCCCTATGTGCTGATGCGCGACCTTATAGCGGTGGCGCCGGTCAATTCGTCCGACCTGGTGATGGTGGTGCATCCCTCGGTGAAGGCCAAGACGCTGCAGGAATTCATCGCCCTCGCCAAGGCCGACCCGGGCAAGCTCACCTACGCCTCGTCGGGGCCCGGCACGCCCTACCACATGGCCGGCGAGTTGTTCAAAGCCATGAGCGGCACCGACATCCTGCATGTGCCGCACAAGGGCAGCGCCGAGGCGCGCAACGACGTGATGGGCGGCCACGTGCAGATGATGTTCGACGCCGTCACCGCGATGAAGGGCAACATCGATGCGGGCCAGGTCCGCGCGCTCGCGACGACAGGCGCGAAGCGCTCGGCCGTGCTGCCCGACGTGCCGACGGTGAGCGAAGCCGGCGTGCCGGGCTATGAGGCCACGATCTGGCTGGGCATCATGGCGCCCAAGGGCACGCCGCCAGAGATCGTCGACCGGTTGAACGCCGAGATCGCCAGGATCATCGCCAAGCCTTCGATCCGCGAAGCCTGGGCCAAGCAGGGTGCCGTCCCCATGACCATGACGCCGGCCGAATTCGACGCCTTCCTGCGCCGCGACACCGACAAATGGGCCAAGGTGATCCAGCAGGCCGGCATCAAGGTGCAATGAAGATCGTCAGGGTCCTGAGCGGCGGCGCGGCCCAGGGACTGGTCGAAGCGCTGCGGCCGTCGTTCGAGGCCACGACCGGCGCTACGATCGAGGGCGCCTTCGGCGCGGTCGGCGCCATGCGGGATCGCCTGCTGGCCGGCGAGCCGGCCGATGTCATGATCCTGAGCCGCGCCCTGATCGACGGGCTGGCGCGTGATGGCCAGGTCCTCGCTCTGTCGGCGAAGGATATCGGCGCCGTTCGTACCGCCGTCGCCGTGCGCAGCGGCGATCTCCCGCCGGCGGTCGGCAGTGCGGCCGAGCTGCGCACGGCGCTCCTCGGCGCCGACGCCATCCATTTCCCCGATCCCGAGCAATCGACCGCCGGCATCCATTTCGCCAAGGTGCTGAAGGATCTCGGCATCTGGGACGAGGTGGCCGACCGGCGGCGGCCGGCATCCAACGGGGCCACCGCCATGCG
>DATHNU010000282.1:0-6304 GCA_035485695.1 Reyranella sp.
GGTGATCGGCGGCCCGCGCTTCTACGAGCGCCAGGAGATCCGCGACGCGATGGCCTACTGCCGCGTCACCGTTCAGCCCGACGACGACCTCGCCTTCGAGCGCATCTACAACACGCCGCGCCGCGGGCTGGGCGAATCGGCGCTGCGCACGCTGCGGCTGATCCAGCGCGCCCAGAAGGTGTCACTGTTCGAGGCGACGCGCCGGGCACTCGAGACCGACGAGTTGAAAGGCCGCCAGCGCAAGTCGCTGGGCGATCTCATCAAGAGCTTCGACCGCTGGCGCGCCATGCTCGACGGCATGAACCATGTCGAGGTGGTCGAAACTATCCTCGATGAATCGGGCTACACCGACATGCTGCGCCTGGATCGCTCGCCTGAAGCCGAGGGCCGGCTCGAGAATCTGAAGGAGCTCACCAACGCTCTGCAGGAATTCGACACCCTGCCGGCCTTCCTCGAGCACGTGGCGCTGCTGACCGACAATGCCGAGCGCGCGGGCAGTGACATGGTGAGCGTCATGACCCTGCACGCCGCTAAGGGGCTGGAGTTCGACACCGTGTTCCTGCCGGGCTGGGAGGAAGGCCTGTTTCCCAACCAGCGCGCGCTCGACGACAAGGGGGTGGCCGGCCTCGAGGAGGAGCGGCGGCTCGCCTATGTCGGGCTGACACGGGCACGCAAGCGGGCCTACGTGTCGTTCGCCGCCAACCGGCGTGTCTTCAATCAGTGGCAGGCCGCCATCCCGTCGCGCTTCCTGCGCGAGCTGCCGACCGACCAGCTGGCCGAGAGCAGCGATGCCGGCCTCTACGCCACCTATTCCGCCGGCCATCACGGCGGGTTGCGCGAGCAGGCGAGCGGCTTCGACTATGAAAGCCTGGGCGTCACGGGCCATTCGGGATTCGGGGGTGGCCGCGCCCGCACACGCTGGCGCGACGAGACGTTCGACGACCGCCGAGCCGTCGAGGGCGACAAGGTCGATCTCAGCGTCGGCCAGCGGGTCTTCCACCAGAAGTTCGGCTACGGCCGCATCCTGGCGGTCGACGGCAACAAGCTCGACATCGACTTCGAGAAAGCCGGCCCCAAGAAGGTTTTGGACAGCTTCATCGAGGCGGCGTGAGCTGGAAGGCGTCGTTCGTCGTTCCGGCGATCGAGCGTCTCCCTTGGGAAGAAGCTCTGGAACATCTGAACGAGGACGGATTTGTCGTGACCAGCCGCGAGGTCTCGCGTGACGGGCCGTGGCGCCTCGAGATCTTCGGCGAGGGAACAAAAGACAAAGTCGAGGCAGCACTTGGCGATGCACCGGGCGCGCAGTGGGAGGAGCTGCCCGACACCGACTGGGTGGCGGAGAATCAACGGTCCTTCCGGCCCTTCGACGTGGGACCGTTCTGGGTCCACCCCTCGCATGTCACCGGCGGCATGCCAGCCGGTCTCTTGCCGCTTCGCATCGATGCCGGCCTTGCCTTCGGCACCGGCACGCATGCCACGACGCGCGGCTGCCTGATGCTGCTGGCGACGCTCGACCCCCGCGAGACGGCCAATGCCGTCGATATCGGCAGTGGCAGCGGCATCCTCGCCATCGCCATGGCCAAGCTGTGGCGGCGCCCGGTGCTGGGCGGCGACAACGACGCCGAAACGGTGGCGGTCGCGCGGGAGAATGCCGGATTGAACGGTGTCGGTGATCTCTGTCGCTTCGTGCACGCCGCCGGCTTGCGCGCGCGCGAACTCGAGGAGCGCGTACCGCTCGACCTCGTCGTGGCGAACATCCTGGCCGGCCCCCTCACCGACTTGTCGGACTCCTTCGCTGCGGCGGTGCGGCCTGGCGGCCATGTGCTGTTGAGCGGCCTCTTGGTCGAGCAAGCTGCGCACATCCTCTTCGCCTACGCCCGCCGCGGCTTCACCTTCGAACGCCGCATCGATCTCGAAACCGGCGGCGCCTGGTGGCGCACCCTGCTGCTGCGGAGAACTTGAGCTCATGCTGAGGGCGCGCCACTCCCGTGGCGCGATCTTCTTGGCACAAGCCCAGGACGCACGACTGGAGTCGCGCGCGACCAGCACAAAGAAAAAGGGCCGGCTTTCGCCGGCCCCTACGCTTACGCTTACGCTACGCTAAAGGCAGTTACGCCGCACGGCGCATGTTCTGGTTGGCCGCGGTGAGCGGCGCGCCGACGCTGTCGATCTCCGGCGATACGCCGTGCGCGACCTCGCGGATGGCAAACGTGATGTCGCCCCGGCACAGGCCGATATCGGCCAGCTCACGGTCGCTCATGCGGAAGAGCTGGGCCTCGGCGGCGCGCAGCTTGAAGTCCGCCTTGATGCCGGCGATCAGACGGTTCCATTGGCGGCCTAGCCAAAGGACCGCGTCCCCGAGGGCGTTGGCCAGCAACTCGGCGCGCCCGTAACGGGCGTTCTGCTCGAGCAGCCGACGGTCCTGGTGGGACAGGCTATGCTTGGTGAGATCGTTTCCCCCCGCCGGCGCAGTTTCGCTGGTCAGATCTTTAAAGGTCCGAATCGGCTGGGTCATCATGGTCTACTCCTTACTTTGTGCAGCGCGATACATAATGCTGCAGTGCACTGAGCTAATATAGCCCCTTGAGTTACAACAATAAGTGAGCCTCTTGATGTTCTGATATGCACCAGCCGCATGGAGCCTAATAAACCGGCATTTCGCAGCTGCGAAAGAACAAGTATTGCTCAGTTTGCCTCCTCTAGGCACCACGCGTAGGGTCTGCCCGACCATGACTTCCGCTCCCGACGACGTTCTCCAACTTCTCCGGCGGCGCGGCCGCCAACCGGACCCGTCCGCCCTCGATGCCCTGATGCGCGGCGTCGCCGCCGCTCCCGAGGGCCTGGCCGGCCCCGAATGGGTCGAGCTGATCGATCCCGAGGCCGATGCCGAACTGACCGAGGCATTGACGGCGTGGCGGGCCGAGCTCGCCACGGCCGATGACGGGCTCGCTGCCGCCCCGGCGCCGGCATCGCGCCTGGCGGCGCTGCGCGCCGAGCTCAGGCGTCGCGACCTTTCGGGCTTCGTCGTGCCGCGCGCCGACGAACATCAGGGCGAATATGTGCCGCGCCGTTCGCAGCGGCTGGCCTGGCTCACCGGCTTCAGCGGCTCGGCGGGCCTGGCCATCGTGCTGGCCGACCGCGCGGCGATCTTCATCGACGGACGCTACACGCTTGCCGTGCGTGGCCAGGTCGACACCGACGCCTTCGTGCCGCACCAGATCCCGGAACAATCGCCGGAGACATGGATTGCCGAGAACCTGCCGAAGGGCGGCAAGCTCGGCTTCGATCCCTGGCTGCAGACGGTCGACGGCCACGAGCGCTTCGCGCGCGCCTGCCAGCGCGCCGGGGCTGAGTTCGTGCCGGTCGATTCCAATCCCGTCGACGCGGTGTGGCCCGACCGGCCACCGGCTCCACTCGCGCCGGTGCTGCCGCACCCTGACGAATTCGCGGGCGAAAGCAGCGCGGCCAAGCGCGCGCGCATCGCCGGTACGGTCAAGGCCAAGGGCGCCGACGTGGCGCTGATCACCGCACCCGATTCGATCGCCTGGCTGCTGAATGTGCGCGGCGGCGACGTGCCGCGCACGCCGTTCGCGCTGGGCTTCGCACTGCTGCATGACGACGGCCACGTCGATCTCTTCATGGATCGCCGCAAGCTGCCCGACCGTACCCTGGCATGGTTCGGCAATGCCGTGACGCTGGCGCCGCCCGACGAGCTGGGCGCCGCCCTCGACATGCTGGGCAAGGTGGGCAAGCGCGTGCTGATCGAGAGCGCAAGCGCGCCGGTGTGGGCCGCGACCCGACTGCAGGCCGCCGGCGTGGCGCTGATCCGCGACGCCGATCCGGTGGCCCTGCCCAAGGCGTGCAAGAACGCGGTCGAGCTCGAGGGCATCCGCCGCGCCCACCGCCGCGACGGCGCCGCGGTCAGCGGTTTCCTGGGTTGGCTCAGCCGCGAATCCAGGGGCGGGAAACTGCGCGAGATCGAGGCCTCCGACCGGCTGCAGGCGCTGCGCCAGCAAACCGGCAGGCTCCGCGACCTGAGCTTCGACACCATTTCCGGCGCCGGTCCCAATGGCGCCATCGTGCATTACCGCGCCTCCGAAGCGAGCCAGCGTGCGCTCGAGCCGGGCAGCCTCTATCTGGTGGATTCTGGCGGCCAATACCGCGACGGCACGACCGACATCACGCGCACCGTGGCGATCGGCACGCCCAGCGCGGAGATGCGCGACCGCTTCACCCGCGTGCTGAAAGGACACATCGCGCTGGCCATGGCGCGCTTCCCCGCCGGCACCACAGGCTCCCAGCTCGACGCGCTGGCGCGCTACGCGCTGTGGCAGGCCGGGCTGGACTACGATCACGGCACCGGCCACGGCGTCGGCGCCTATCTCTCGGTTCACGAGGGGCCGCACCGCATCTCGAAGATGGCCAACAATGTCGCCCTGCAGCCCGGCATGATCGTCAGCAACGAGCCGGGCTACTACAAGACCGACGCCTACGGCATCCGCATCGAGAACCTGGTCGCGGTGCGGGAGGCCAAGATCGACGGTGCCGACCGCCGCTACCTCGAGTTCGAGACGCTGACCCTGGCGCCGATCGACCAGGCCTGCATCGAAGCTGGCCTGCTGGCCGACGCCGAACGGCAGTGGCTCAACGACTATCACCGCCGCGTGCGCGAGACGTTGGGACCTGAGGTCGACGAGGTGACACGGGCGTGGCTCGCCGAGGCGACCCGCGAACTCTGAACGACTTCCTCCCCATCGTCTTAGATGGGGAGGACGACAGAGTCGCTAATCCGCCAAGACAGTCCGGCCAAGCACGACGTCTTCATAGACATGGAGTGAAGGCAGTCCGCCTGTGTGCATGAAGAGCACCTTGGCGTTGGGTTTGAAGTGGCCTTGGCGCGCGAGGCCGATCAAGCCCGCCATGATCTTTCCGGTATAGACCGGATCGAGCAGGACGCCTTCGGTCCGCGCCAGCATCTGAACGGCTTCCACCATCTTTGCGTTGGGCACGGAGTATTTCGGCTGCCAGTAGCCGCCGAAGCTCTTGACCGTTTCGCGCGGCACCTTGCCGATCCCCAGCAGGTCGGCCACGGCCTGCGCCTCCTTGTAGACCAGCGGCTCCTGGTCGACAGGCTCACGGCTGACACCGATGCCGATCAGCGGGATCTTGATGTTGTTGCCGAAGAAACCCGCCACCATGCCGCCGTGGGTTCCCGAGCTGCCCGAGCCGACCACGACAGCATCGAGCGCCAGCCCCATGTCCAGCCATTGCTGCTGCATTTCCTGCACGCACGCGACATAGCCCAACCCGCCAATCGCGTTCGAACCGCCACCCGGGATGACGTAGCCCTTGCGACCGAGCGAGGCGACTTCCTGCGCAACCTTCGACATTGCTGCGCCCATGTCCGAACCGCCGGGCACCACGGTGATGGCCTCGACGCCCATCAACTCGAACATGAAATTGTTGCCGCCAGCTTCCTTCCGGTAGCTGCCGGGGACGCGCTCCTCGATCACGAAGCGGCACTTGAGCCCTTCCTTGACCGCGGCAGAAAGGGTGATGCGGCAATGATTGGATTGCGGCGCACCGCAGGTGATCAGCGTATCGGCACCCTGTACCAGCGCATCCGCCGCCAGGAACTCAAGTTTGCGGGTCTTGTTGCCGCCGGGGAAGAGGCCCAGCAGATCATCACGTTTGATCCAGATCTCCGGACCGACGCCGCCCGGGCAACTCGCGGCCAGTGCCTTGGTAAAGTGCGGAAGCAGCTCAATCGGCGTGGGGGCATGAGTATAGTGGCGACGCGGAAAACGGGCCAAATCCATTCGATCAACTCCAGCGAGAGACTTCAATTGAGCGCTGCCACAAGCGCACGCGACAGATGAGCCAGAAAACGACTATCCCACGGTGAAGCGATGCGATCGCCGGCATCCGGTCGGGTCAGTTTTATCCTGCATTCACTCGATGAACCTATGGGACGGCGCAAGCACTAGCATCCTGCCGGGTGCCGAGGAAGTCATCGGCGGCCGAGACGCTTTGTCCCGCACTGCCACCCTATCGGCCCGCGCGCGCTCATGGGCGCCGATGTCTACAACGAGTGCATCGACACGCTGCTGACCGCGATGCGGACGATGCCGATGTGCGCCTCCTCGGCGCTCGCCGGGTCGATCTTGCCCAAGGTGATGGACTCGAAATCCCGAAACGTTGATGAAGCAACTTTCGGCGTAGATCTTCATGAACGTTAGAGGTCGTGCCGATGCGCCCTCCGCCCCGTGAGACGGAGCGCCTCGCCCGATAATGGAGGAGAAGA
>DATHNU010000283.1:0-4090 GCA_035485695.1 Reyranella sp.
GGGTGCATTCTCGCCCTGCGGGACGTTGGCGATGGTGCGCGACGTGAAGTCGTAGGTCGTGGCGCCGAGGCTGGGCTGGATCGAGCTTCTTGCCTCGTCGAGCCGCGTCGCCGTGACGGTGATGCCGAGCGACGGATCGACTGCCGGCGTCGGTGGGAGCGGCGGTGTTTGCGTGGCGGTTGGCGCGAGCGGCGACGGTGCGGCGGGCGGCGTTTGCGCGGCGACCGGTGCTACTGCCGCGATCAGGCCCGAAACCAACGTCAAACTGGCGACACGCCGCTGCATGGCTTCCCCCACGATCCGCCTTCGAGGAGGTGATGCTATAATATAACATAAAGTTCGGTCAATGCCGGCGCGCCCCATTGCCAGGGGGCGACGGCAAAATGGACTCCGCTCAGTGCTACTCAGAAGGGCTTCAAGAGGCGCCAGCCATGCCTGGCGCCTCTTTGCGTCATCCCGCGTGATTCGGATGGCGGCGCAGCAAGCCCTACTTCAGGGCGGCCACGCCTGCCTGGGACAACGTATCGTCCTGCGCTCCGGAGCCGCCGCTCACGCCGATGGCGCCGATGACCTTGCCGCCCATCATCAGGGGATTGCCGCCGCGCGAGGCGATCACGTCGTCGAGCGTCGTCAGATAGTGGAAGTACGGACCCTTGCCGATCAGGTTCTCGAACGCCAGCGTCGGGCGGCGATAGCGCGCCGCCGTGCGCGCCTTGTGCTGGGAAATCGTGATCGACGCATACTGGCAATTGTCCATTTTCTCGAAATAGACCAGGTCGCCGGACGGCCCGACGACGGCGACGCAGAAGCCGTCCCACTTCCGCTTCGCCGCCTCGGCGCTAACGGCTCCGGCGACTTTCTTGGCGGTCTCGAGATTGATGGTCTCGCCATAGGGCGGCGGCGTGAACGTCTCCGCCACCGTATCGTTCGGGTTGTTCGGGTTCGGCGCCACTTGCGCGAAGACCGCCGAGCTTGTCACCAGAGCTGCGCCCAGCGCGCCCGCCATCAAAGTAAAACGCGTCATTTATTCCTCCCTCAATTTCCGCCGGCGTTGGTTGGCTGGCTGCTCCGGCGCGGTCTGTCCAACAGGCTGAGCTTATCGGACGACAAGCGTTTTCGAGAACTGACGGTTTGGTTACCACGCCTGTCGCATCGGCTTGAGGGACTCAAACGAAATGGGCGCCCCTGTTGGGGCGCCCACTCGCTTGCGCTGACGCGATCAGCGGCTGTTGGCCGGCGCGTTGGTCGGCGGGACCGCCCTGGGGGCCGTCGCCGCGGCGCTTTCCGGCTGGCGACGCTGGTCCTTGTAGTCCGGCATCGCCGTCAGCGCGTCCTTGCTGAGGCTCGTGGTCAGCAGCACCGACTTGCCGTCGCGTTGGAAGGCGATGTCGCTCCACTTGACCGCGACGTCCCTGCCGCCGACGCCCATCAAGCCGCCAACCGTCACGACGACCACTTTGATGGCGCCGTTGTCATCAAGATAGAGGTCGTCGATCTTGCCGATCGTGTTGCCGGCACCGTCATGCACCTTGGCGCCAATGATGGCGCTGCCCGCCATCTCGCCGCTCGCGTTGAAGTCACCGGTCGAGACCGTAGCCGGAGGGCCCGCCGGCGCGGGCCTCGTAGCGCTGCGCGGCGGCGCGCTCGCCTGGTCAGTAGTCTGCGCATAGGCCCCGATCGCACCGCAGGTCAGGAACGCCGCCAAGACGATATGTTTCAGCATGGTTCAACTCCCTTGTTGCAAAGGCAGATGAACAACCAACGACCCACCGTTCCAGCAAGTTGCCGCCTCTTTTCGGCGATGACGGCGAGCTTCAGCTCAGGATCGCGAGTCCTTGAAAAACAACGATTTCAAACCCGCCCGTGGCAGTGTTTGAACTTCTTGCCCGAGCCGCAGGGGCAGGGGGCATTGCGCGCGACCTTGCCCCAGGTCGAGGGGTCGTTGGCGTCAGGCACCGCCTTGGCCGCGCGCGGGCGCGGCAACGTCGCCACGCCGCCGCCGTCCGGATCAGCCGGGTCGAAGGCGGGATCGTCGCTGAGCCGGCTGGCGAGTGCCGGATCCTCGTGGACCTCGTGCATCTGCGCCGACATCTCGGGCAGCGGCGGCGTCGGCTCCATGCGGAGCTGCAGGGTGGCCAGCAGGCTGACGACCTGCTCGCGCAGGCCGCTCAACAGGTCGTTGAAGAGATTGAACGCCTCGCGCTTGTACTCGTTCAGCGGATCCTTCTGGCCGTAGGCCCGAAGCCCGATGCCCTGGCGCAGATGGTCGAGGTGGAGCAGATGGTCCTTCCAGCTCTGATCGAAGAGCTGCATCAGCACGCTCTTCTCGACCTGGCGCCAGACGTCCGGGCCGTGCTGCGCCGCCCGTTGGGCGAACAGCCGTTCGACCGCATCGTTCAGTCGCGTCTTGATCTCCTCGTCGGCGATGCCTTCTTCCTTGGCCCAGGCTTCGACCGGCAGGTCGAGCCCGAACAGGCGCTGCACCTCTTCCTTGAGCTCAGCGACCTTCCATTGCTCGGCATAGACATCCTGCGGGATCGTCCGCGTCACCAGGGCGTCGACGACGTCGCTGCGCATGCCGGCCACGGTGTCCGAGACATCCTCGGTCGCCATCAGCTCGACGCGCTCCTTGTAGATTTCCTTGCGCTGGCTGTTCATGACGTCGTCGAAGCGCAGCAGATTCTTGCGGATCTCGAAGTTGCGCGCCTCGACCTTGCCCTGCGCCGTCTCCAGCGCCTTGTTGAGCCAGCGGTGGGTCAGCGCCTCGTCGTCGGCCATGCCCTTCTTCTGCACCCAGTCGAGCACCTTGTTGTTGCCGAAGATGCGCATCAGGTCGTCTTCCAGCGACAGGAAGAACTTCGACGCGCCGGGATCGCCCTGGCGGCCCGAGCGGCCGCGCAGCTGGTTGTCGATGCGCCGGCTCTCGTGGCGCTCGGTGCCGACCACGTAGAGGCCGCCCGCCGCGAGGACTATCTCGCGATTGCGCAGGACCTCGGCCTTGATCTCCGCCGCAACGCGCTCGAGCTCGGCCTTGCGCTCCGCTTCGTCGGGGACCTTGGCGGCGATCGCGGCTTCGGACTGGCGCACCAGCATGTCGGCGTTGCCGCCCAGCTGGATGTCGGTGCCGCGGCCCGCCATGTTGGTGGCGATGGTGATGGCGCCCGGCCGGCCGGCCTGGGCCACGATCTCGGCCTCCTGGTCGTGGAAGCGCGCATTCAGCACGTTGTGCGGGATCTTGGCCTTCTTGAGTTCCTCCGACAGCGCCTCCGACTTCTCGATCGACACCGTGCCGACCAGCATCGGCTGCTGGCGGGCGCGGCAGTCCTCGATCAGCTTGACGATGGCGCGCGTCTTGTCGGACAGCGTGCGGTAGATCTCGTCGTCGGCGTCCTTGCGGTCGACCGCCACGTTGGTCGGGATCTCGACGACCTCGAGCCTGTAGATCTCGCCGAACTCGCCCGCCTCCGTCATCGCCGTGCCGGTCATGCCGGCCAGCTTGGGATACATGCGGAACAGGTTCTGGAAGGTGATCGAGGCCAGCGTCTGGTTCTCGCGCTGGATCTCGACCTTCTCCTTGGCCTCGAGCGCCTGGTGCAGGCCTTCGGAGTAGCGCCGCCCGGACATCATGCGGCCGGTGAACTCGTCGATGATGACGACCTGGCCGTCCTTGACGATATAGTCGACGTCGCGGGCGAACAGCTTGTGGGCCCGCAGCGCCTGCGTGACGTGATGCAGCACCGAGACCTGGGTCGGGGCGTAGAGGCTGATGCCCTCGGGCAGCAGGCCGTCGCCGCGCAGGATGTCCTCGACCGCCTCGACGCCGGCGTCGGTCAGGACGACCGTGCGGTTCTTCTCGTCCTTCTCGAAATGGTCGGCCTGGAGGCGCGGGATCACGGTGTCGGCGCGGCGGTAGAGTTCCGAGGAATCCTCGGCCGGGCCGGAGATGATGAGCGGCGTGCGCGCCTCGTCGATCAGGATCGAATCGACCTCGTCGACGATGGCGTAGTTGAAGGGCCGCTGGGCCATGGCGTCCAGCCGGTACTTCATGTTGTCGCGCAGGTAGTCGAAGCCCAGCTCGTTGTTGGTGCCG
>DATHNU010000284.1:0-8538 GCA_035485695.1 Reyranella sp.
CTGCTCGAGGGCAAGCGCTGCGTCGGCGTCGAGTACGAGAAAGACGGCAAGGTCGTGCAGGCGCGCGCGCGCGAGACCATCCTGTCGGCGGGCGGCGTGGCCAGTCCGCAGATCCTGGAACTCTCCGGCATCGGGCAGTCCGAGCTGCTGAAGAAGCACGGCATCGAGGTGAAGCACGAGCTGAAGGCGGTGGGCGAGAATTTCCGCGACCACATCAACGCCCGCATCATCTGGAAGGTGAAGGACGCGCGCGTCTCCTACAACCACATGGCGCGCGGCCTGGGCGCCGTGACACAGATGATGAAGTACCTCACCACCGGCGGCGGCTTCATGAGCCTGCCGTCGGCGCCGCTGCTCGCCTTCCTGAAGACACGGCCCGAGCTCGCCACCCCCGACGTGCAGATGCATCTCGTTCCCTATTCGATCAAAGATCCCAAGACGCGCAAGCTGCAGGACTTCCCGTCGATGACGATCTCCTGTTACCAGCTCCGCCCCGAGAGCCTGGGCTCGATCCACATCCGCTCGGCCGATCCCAAGGCACAGCCGGCGATCCGCTTCAATTTCCTGGGCGATACCATCGACCAACAGGCCATGGTCGGCGGCTTCCGCATGATGCGGAAGATCGTCAACGCGGCGCCGATGGACACCTATCGCGGCGAAGAGTTCTCTCCCGGTCCCTCGGTCAACAGCGACGAGGAGATCCTGACCTGGATCCGGAACAACTCGCAGACTGCCTACCACCCGATCGGCACCTGCCGCATGGGGCCCGGACCCAACACCGTCGTCGATGACAAGCTCAAGGTGCATGGCCTCGAGGGGTTGCGCATCGCCGACGCCTCGATCTTCCCCACCATGCCCTCGGGCAACACCAACGCGCCCTCGATCATGGTCGGCGAAAAGGCGGCGGACATCCTGAAGGCGGCGGCATAGCGGCGCTCAATGTCACCGTCTGATCACTGTGCATGGCCGGCGTGGTGCTTATTTTGCTCTCTCCGCCGATAAGAGAGGCCATCATGAGCGCGACCGCCAAGGCCCAGGGTCCAATTGCCGGTTTCCCGGGTAACGGCACCTTCTACAGAGAGGCGCGGCGAGCGCTGCGGTCGCTGTGCCCGCAGGCCGTGCTCAACTGGCGGGAAGCGCGCTATTACGCGCGCTATGGCGAGGTCGAGCTGCACCTGCTCGAATTCCTGTGCCACCGCGACCGCGACGCCATCGATGTCGGCGCCAATGACGGCAGCTACGTGCATTACCTGAGACGCTACGCGCGACGAGTCATCGCCTTCGAGCCCATGCCGGCTTTGGCCCATATGTTGCGCCGCAAGTTCCGTCGCGGTGTCGTCGTCGAGTCCCTGGCGTTGTCCGACGCCGCCGGCAGGGTGTCGCTGTGCATGCCGGTCGTCGATGGCGCGGTGGTGAACGGCTGCTCGACCATCTCCTCGGCGGCATCGGCCGTCTATCCCGCGCATCGTGCCATCGAGGTGCCGATGGACCGCCTCGACAACGTCTACGGCGGCGATGTGGGCTTCATCAAGATCGACGTCGAAGGCCACCAACAGGCTGTACTGGATGGCGCGGCGGCGACGATCCGGCGTTGCCAGCCGCGCATGCTGGTCGAAGCGGAAGAGCGCCTGTCGCCGGGCGGATTGGCGCGCGCCAAGGCCTATTTCAAGCCGCTTGGCTATCGCGGCTACTACGTCCATGACGGACGTCTCGAGCCGATCGATCAGTTCTCGATTGCACGCCTGCAAAAGCCGTCGAACCTGCCCGACCTTGCCGCACCGCTCGAACAACGGAAGCGGTTCGGGCAGTACCTCTACAATTTCATCTTCCTGCCGCCAGACGAGCCGACCGAGACACTGCATCGGTTGTCCGATCGGCTGTCCCGGCTCTGACCCGCCTGCCGGCGGCCGGCCCGCGCAGATGCGCCATGAGATGGCGACCGATGCGGTCCCAGTCGAAGCGGTCGACACAGGCCGTATAGGCGCGTTCCTGCCGCCCATTGAGGCCGGGGAAATCGTCGATCAACGCCACTAGACCCTCGGCCAGCGCCTTGTGGCTGTCGAACAGGCCGATGCTGCGTCCGTCCTCCAGCGGCATCCCCGGCAGGGCGTTTCGCATCGCCAGGATGGGCAGGCGATTGAACACATAGTCCAGGCCTTTGAGCTTGAAACCGCCCAGAAGGTCCGGCACCAACGCGACGCGCGCCTCCCGCATGAAGGGACGAACATCGGCCACGCGCCCGACGAAGTCGACCGACGGGAAACGTCGCCGGAGGTCGGCGAGATAGCCGACCTCGACCTCGCCGACGATCTGCAGCTCAACTCCGGCCCGCCGCAGCGGGTCGATGGCCACCGCCAGAAACGATTCCAGGCTGATGCGCTTGGGTGGCCAATCGAGGCTGCCCACCAGGATGGCGCGCCGCGGCACGCCGGCGTCGATCTTGCGGCTGGCGATCCGCGGTCCGTCATAGGCCGGCGGGAGAAACACGATCGGCCGACCGCCCGAGCTCGCCGCGAAGCGTCGGCAATCGTCGGGCGTGTTCGATGTCACAATGTCTGCAGACGAGATCAGACGTCGCTCCAGGTCGATCACCTTCAGGAAATCGATCTCCTTCAGGATCCGTCGCAGTCCTTGTGCGGCGCTGGCGATGCGCCGCGCCACCGTGACCTCGTGATTGTGCGCGATGTAGACGATGCGCGGCGGCCGCGCGTTGCGGGCGCGATGGCGCAGGACGTGGCGCAGCGCCCAGCCGGCACAAATGCTGTCGAACACGACGGCATCCCACGATCGTTCCACCAGGGCATGCTCGAGCGTCCGCGCCATCTCCGACGAGTTGCGCTGCGTCACCATGGGATCGCGCGACAGCAGCTTCCGCGCTGCCGATTTCGGTTGCTCGTCGGCAAGCCGCCAGTCGATGACGCGCGGATCGCCGTAGACCCGGGGACTTTCCGGCCGGGCCAGACCGATCACCGTAAGCGACGCGCCGGCGCGGCAGGCCGCTTCGATCAGGCCTTTGGAGTAGATGAGCTGGCCGTTGGTCGCGGGCTCCGGATCGGCAAGGGTAAGCCACAGGCACTGCATCGCGATCTCCCGACACACAGCCACACGATGTGCAGCGACCTATGGCGGCGCCAGTGATCAAGCTGTGTCGCTGCAACCTATGACCGCAAGGGCGATGAGTTCTCTGCCGCCGGTCGAGACGGTGTTGCCGCGCGGCAACACTTTCCGCGGCCACAACCTGAACACTGGCGGACCCACAAGACATGCATTTTTATAGTCCAATCTGGTCCGCCAGCCCCGGGCCTGCGCGAGAGGGGTGTCTCGCGAAAGGGAGGCTAAATGTCTCTGGCTGCGCCGGAGGGGACGTCGTGTACAACCGCGTACGTTTGCAACAAGTCGGAGAGCGTGCTCTCGGTTATCGAGAAGTGCCTCGACAACGGATTGGGCACCTGCCTGATTGTCGAAGACGATCAGCGCCTGGCCGGACGCATTTCGATGGACGACATACGTCAGGCCCTGCTCGATGGCACGGCGATCGTCGACCCAACTCTGGGATGGCACCTGACCGACGCGGGCACCACGGCAGCGACGCGTCCGCTACGCAACGATATCGACGACGCCGTGCTGCAGCCGGTCCTCGATCCAAGCGGGCATCTGACCGGTGTCCTGATCGACCGTTCGACCGTGCCCGTGCAGGTCGCAAAGCCTCAGATGACGCATCACGAGTTCCGCTCGGTGCTGGACGCGTTCATCTCCTGCTGGATTTCCAGCAAGGGTCCTTATGTCCAGAAGTTCGAGCAGGAGTTCCGCAGCTTCGTGGGGGTCCGGCACGGCGTCGCCGTGTCCAACGGCACCGTTGCCCTGCACCTGGCGCTTGTCGCCCTTGGGGTCGGGCCGGGTGACGAAGTGATCGTGCCGGACCTTACCTTTGCAGCGACCATCAACGCGGTGCTCTATTGCGGCGCCACGCCGGTGATCGTCGACGTCGACCGCAAGACATGGTGCATGTCTCTCGAATCGATCGAGCACGCTTGCACGGCGCAGACCAAGGCGATCATTCCCGTCCATCTCTACGGGCGGCCGGCGGAGATCGGCCCGATCGCCGAGTTCGCCCGAGGCCGCGGCATCGTCGTGGTCGAGGACTGCGCGGAAGCGCACGGCGCACGCTACGCCGGGCGAGCGGTCGGGCAGTTCGGCGACGTCTCCTGCTTCTCCTTCTATGCCAACAAGATCGTCACCACGGGCGAGGGCGGCATGTGCCTGACCGACTCCGAGGAGCTCGCGACCTCACTACGGCTGCTGCGCGATCACGGCATGTCGCCGGACCGTTCCTATTGGCATGAGAGAGTCGGCTACAATTATCGCATCACCAACCTGCAGGCGGCGATCGGCGAATCCCAGCTCTGGCGCATCGGCGACACGCTACGCCGCAATGGCCGCGTCGCGACGCTCTATCGCGAGGCGCTCAAAGGCATTCCCGGCGTGCGCTTTCCCCCCACCATGTCGGACGAATACGAGCCCGTGGTCTGGCTCGCCTGCGTCCAGGTGCCGGCCGACAAGCGCCTGGCGGTCATGCGTGCAGCGCACGAGGATAAGATCGAGACCAGGCCTTTCTTCCATCCTTTGTCGATGCTGCCGCCTTACGGCAAGTATGCCCGCAGCTGCCCCAACAGCACCGAGCTTTCGGCCACCGGCGTCAACCTGCCGACATCGGGTGACGTCGACGAGCAGATCGTGGAGCGCGTCGCGCGCGTGTTCCACGACGTGCTCGCCTGACGAGACGGGAACGCCGCACCATGTTGTCCTCGATCATCGTCGGCGGCGGTCCCGGCGGGCTGGGGCCGCTGATCTGGGCGGCGCAGCACGGATTGCTGACCGACTGGCTCGACCATGGGGTCGCCATCGTCGAACGCCAAGCCCATCTCGGCGGCACGCTGGGGCGGTTCGGCATCCATTCCGATTCGCTGGGCGGCTCCTACCTCGAATGCCTTGAAGCGCCGGGCCTGCCGGAAGCCTTGCTGCCCCTGCGCGACGATCCACTCGCGCGCGAGATGGCGCAGTATCGCGACACCTTTCCGCCGCTCCGCCTCGTCGATCGTTTCATGCACCGAATCGGATCCGCATTGGCCTCGATGCTGGCGGCGAGTACGGCCTCATCTCTTCATCTTTCCACAGAGGCGCGCGCGGTGCGGCTGCGCCCCGACGGCACGATCGCGGTTGAAACCATCGGACCCGACGGAACCGGCGTCACCCTCTTCGCCGGCTCAGCGGTCATCGCGCTGGGCGGCCATCAGTCGTGGCCGCAGCAGTCGCTGTTGCCGGGCGTCGCGCTCGCCGGTTGCCGCTTGCGCTGCGTGATGCCGTCGGACCGCGCCTTGTCGAGCGACGGTCTCAGGGAAGCCAACCACGTCCTGGCTGCTGCAGGCCGGCGGCGGATCTTGATCCTGGGCGGCTCGCACAGCGCCTATGCCGTGGCCGATGCGCTGCTTGGATTACCGGCCGCCGAGCGATTGGGCGCTGGCCAGATCGAGATCCTTCAGCGTCGCGAGCCGCGCGTCTTCTATCCCGATTGTGACGCCGCACGGGATGACCTCTATGACGTTGATCCAGGTGACATTTGCCCGCGCACCCTCAGGGTCAATCGCATGGGCGGCCTGCGCGGGTACGGCCGCGAAATGTGGCGCCAGATCGCGCAGCGTCCGCGGACGCTGCGCGAGCCGCGGATCGTTGCCATGCCAATGCATCAGTTCTCCGCCGCCGAACTGCGCTTGAAGCTGGAACGGGCGGCGCTGGTGTTGCCGTGTTTCGGCTATCGCTCGGCAATGCTGCCGATCTTCGATGTCCATGGCGAGCGGCTGTCGCTCAACGCCGAGGCTGGGAGAGCGGCCGTCGATGAGGACTGTCGCCTGCTGCTGGATGACGGGACGAGCCTGGCCAATCTCTTCTGCATCGGGCTCGGCACCGGCTACCGACTGCCTGCCCACATGGGCGGCGAACCCAATTTCGACGGCCAAGCCAACAGCCTGTGGCTCTACCAGAACGATATCGGCGAGGTGATCTATCGCGCCATTCACCGGCGCGAGGGCGAGCTAGCCGGCCAGCCGTCGCCGGACATCGTCGGGGATCGGCACCGACTTCAGCGAGCGCGCGTCGCCGTCCTTGCGGGCCCAGATGCGCGTCTCCTTACCCTCGGCGGCGATCTCGCCTGAGGCGTCGCGGAAGACGTGGCTTATGGTGAAGGAGCTGCGGCCAAAACGAGAGACGTGGCTCTCGACCGAAAGCTTCTCTCCGGTCTGCGAGGCGCGACGGAACGAACATTCGGCGGCGACCAGCGGCGTGCCTTCCTTCCACTGGCCGCCACGCGTGTCGTCTCGCGTGATGCCGGCCGCGAGGAACAGCCGATAGGTCGCCTGATCGCACCAGCGGAAATAGGCCGGGTAGTAGACGATACCGGCCGGATCGCAGTCGCCCCACTCGACGGTAACCTCGTGGCGATTACTCAGCGGCATGGCGCAGCATGGCAGGCGACACGGCGATCGCAGCCAGCGTCCGGGAGAGCGTGTCGCCATCCGGGTCAGCCAGTGCCGCCACCCGCGCATTGGCGACGGCGTCGGCGGCTGCCCGCGGCGCCAGCTTGCCGGCCAGCGCGGGCGCGATCACCTCGTCGGCAATGCGGCGATAGTTGCCGAGGCCGCGCTTGTGGGTGTCGCCGTAGCCCTTGATCAGGCGCGCGCATTCGGCGATCTCGCGCGCCAGGTCAACGCCGAGCGGCGCCGCGGCGCGGATCTGCGCCAGCCAGCGTTCGATCTCGGCCTGCTCCTCGGCATAGCGATAGGTGTGCGGCCGCCACCAACGGAGGCCGGCCAGCAGGCGCAGGCGGGCGAAACCGAAGACCGTGGTCGTCCGCACATGCATCGAGAAATAGACCTTGCCCAGCCGGCCGGTGCGCTCGGCCCAGCCGATGAGGCGTCGCGCGAGGCGTGGCGGCAGGACGGCCGCGATCTCCTCGATGCCGGGCTTGAAATGCTCGGTGATCTCGAGCGGTTCGTGCGATCTGGCGCGCACCTCGGAGCGGATACGCGCCATGCGATCGGGCGCGGTCTTGGCCTGCGCCACGCGGATCACGTCCTCGAACGACATGCGCACGGCAAGATGCCGCGCCGTCTCGCGCAGCAACTCTGCAGAGCCCATCGCGTTCACGGGATCGAGCCGGTGGAGATAGAGCCCGGCATAGCGACGATCCTGATAGGTCGCGAGGCGGCGAATGCCCTCCTCCACCATGTCGAGGCTCCTGGCCGGATAGTCCCGCCGGGTGCGCTCGATCAGGTCTTCGACACCTACCGCAGCCGACTGCCGTTTGTAGTGCTCGCGCACGACCTGCTCGAGTTCGCCCCGAGCATGGCCGCGGCCAAAGGCGAAGGCGGCAAGATTGGTATCGACCGACTTGCCGGCATGGCGGATCGCCGCCTCGAAGGCGGCATCCGGAATTGGCAGCCGGCCCGAGCCCGCGAGCGCGCCCAGCAGCACGGCATTGATGACGCCGCCCGATTCCTCGGCGGCCTGGTCCATGTCGAACAGGATCTGTTCCTTGCTGCGCTCCTTCAGCGCGCGCAGCAGGCGGCCGACATCGAAGCTGCCGTCGCCCATGGCCGTGCGTTCACCGATGGCGAGTACACGATGCGTGGACGCGATCAGGGTCGTGCGGTCGGGCGTGACGAAGCCGTTGAAAATCATGCGGCCGGCTTCCAGAAGCTCGGTCGCCAGCGCCACGTCGACCTCGCCGATCGCCGGATTGAGCGCCAGCACCGAGGCCGTCGGCGCCGGGGTCGGCATCACTTCGAGGTAATAGGTCGTGGCGCCGGTGCGCTGGGCGACGCCCGGGATCTGCGTCGCCTGCACGCCCAGCCCCTGGCTTTGCGCCGCGGCGACGATCCAGTCGCACAGCACGCCGCCGCCGTCACCGCCCAACGCGCCGACCAGGATGGTGACGGGTTTCATGCGCTGGGGGCGCGCCACTCCAGTGACGCGATCTTCGTGTCCGGCCGAAGCATGACGCGCCACTGGAGTAGCGCGCCCCCAGCAATGAGACTGCTGCTCACGCCATCATCCCGATAACCGCCGTCCGCATCTTCCACTTCAGCCGGTCCCACCCGGTGGCGTTCTGTACGATGTCGGCCTTGTAGAAGGACGGGCAAAGCACGGCGGCATCGGCGACCTCGCCGCACAAGCCGCAGCCGACGCAGCCATTATTGACGTGCGCCACCGGATCGGAACGCAGGGGATCGGGGCTGGGCTTGACCACCAGCGACGGGCAGCCCGACAGGCGGATGCAGGAATGATCGCCAGTGCAGACCTCGTCGTCGACGCCGAAACGCGTGCGCACCACGCGCTCGCCGCGCTTGAGCTGGGCCGCGATCTGCGGCCGGATGCGGCGCTGGCGGGCGAGCTGGCATTCGCCGTCGGCGACGATGACCTTCAGTCCCTTGTCGTCGGTGCTCATGGCCTCGCGCAGCGTGGTGAGCATGGTGCCGACATTGT
>DATHNU010000285.1:0-3222 GCA_035485695.1 Reyranella sp.
CTACCAGATGCAGGCCCGTTTCGAATTGCGACAGACGGGCATCAAGAATTTCCAGGCCTGGGCCTACGACGACCTGGTGAAGCGGGTCGGCGAGGCCGATGTGGTGGTCGTCTCGGGCATGTGGAAGAACGATCTGATCCCGCATGCCGGCAGGCTCAAGTTCATCCAGTCCATCTCCTCGGGCATGGACCAGTATTCCAGGGAACAGCTCGGCGCGAAGAACGTCCGTTTGGCGAGCGCGGCCGGCGTCAACGCCCGCGCCGTGGCCGAGCATGCGATCGCGCTCATCCTGGCGGTCGCACGGCGCCTGCCGGAGGCGCGCGACAATCAGCACAAGAAGGTATGGCGCGGCATGATTGGCGATCTCGCCCAGCGCGAGGACGAGCTGGGCGGCAAGACCCTGCTGGTCGTCGGCATGGGCAGGATCGGCAGCCATCTCGCCAAGCTCGCCAAGGCCTTCGACATGAAGGTATTAGGCATCCGCCGCGATCCGGCGCAGGGCGCCAACGGCGCCGATTCGATCCACGGCATGGGCGATCTGGTGAAGCTGGTCCCGCAGGCCGACTTCGTGGCGCTCGCCTGCGCGCTCACGCCCGAGACCACCGGCCTGATGAGCGCGGCGGCCTTCGCCGCCATGAAGCCCTCGTCGGTGTTCGTCAACGTGGCGCGCGGCAAGGTGGCCGATGAGGACGCGCTGATCAAAACCATGCAGGGCAACAGGATCTGGGCGGCGGCGCTCGACGTCACCGTTGACGAGCCGCTTCCCACCGCATCGCCGCTCTGGTCGATGCCCAATGTTTTCATCACGCCGCATACCGGCGGCGAGACGCGCGCCTACGAGGACAACGTCATCGACATCCTGATCGAGAATCTCGATCGCCTGTGGCGCGGCGAGAAGACCCTGCGCAACCAGGTTCTGTAGTCGGTCCTGTCTTCGCTGGGGGCGCGCCACTCCAGTGGCGCGTCTTACTCTTGCTCATACGGACCGCGAGCCTCCGGCTCGCTCATGATCATGAGCGAGCCGGAGGCTCGCGGTCCGGAAGAACATGACGCGCCACTGGAGTGGCGCGCCCCCAGCAATGACACGATGCGACGCTACTTCTTCTCCTCCTGCTTCTGCTGCTGCTGAGGCGGTGGCGCCGGATGCGGTGCCTGTGCCTGCTGCGGCGGTGCGGGATGAGGCTGCTGCTGTTGCTGAGGCTGCGGTGCAGGATGCGGCGCTTGTGCCTGCTGCGGCTGAGGTTGCGGGGCAGGATGAGGCGGCTCCGGCGCAGGATGCGGCGCCTGCACCTGCTGTGGCTGCGGAGCCGGGTGGGACTGCTGCGACGGCTGCGGCGCGGCATGACCCTCTTGCGCCGGCGCCGGCTGATGTTGCGGCGGGGGCTGCGGGACCACCTGCCGCGGGGCCTCCGCCGGATGCGGCGGCTGGTTCGTCTGAGCGGGCGGCTGCGGCGCCGCCTGCTGCCGCGGCGGCTCGGCCGGATGCTGCGGCTGGCTGGCCTGCGGCGGCTGCGGATGCGGAGGTGGCGGCTGCGGCGCCGCCTGCTGATGCGGCGCCTCGGCAGGCTTCGACGGCTCGGGCCTGGACTGCTGCTGCGGCGCTGGTACCGGCGGATGATTGGGCTCGGCGGCCGGCGCGGCGTTCGGCTGCGGCGCGGCCTGCTGCTGCTTCGGCGGCTCGCCGGGCCTGGCGGGCTGCGACGGTGCCGGCGTCGATGGCGCCGGCGTGACGGCGCCCTTCAGCTCGGGAGGGGCAGCGCCCTGGCGCGGTGCGAGTGCGGGCAAAGCCTGCTTGCTGCTGCTATCGGTGGTGGGCGCCGTGGGCCGCGTTGCGGCGAACTTCGGGCCGGGCGCGGCCGGCGCCTGAAGAGCGGCGGGCCGGGCGAAGGTCGGCATGTCGGCAACGGCGGTCTTCGCGGTCGCGAGATTGGTCGCCGGAGCCGGTGCGGGCGCTGCCGATGGCTTGGCGGCGTTGGGCGCGGCCTGGGCTTGCGGCGCGGCGACCGTAGCCGCGGGCGCCGGCGGCGCCGCGACGGGCGCTACGCGCGCGGCCGCGATCTTGTCGGGCGCGACCTGCAGCGCGGCGCGCGCCACCGGCTGGGAGTGCACGAAGGTCGTCGCCGGCACTACCGTGGCGAAGCGCTGGTTCGCGAGCGCGGCGTGCGGCTGGTTCTGCCCGTTGTTCTGGTCGGCCGCAGGGTCATGCCGCTCCGCGCGCTGCCAGCGGTCGTTCAGCACCTGGTCATCGACCCGCGCCGGCCGGTTGATGCGCTGGTAGTAATCGCGGTTGGTCGTGTAGGGCGGCACATAGGCCTCGCGCGGTCCCAGCGGGAACCAGCCGACCGGCGCGCTGCTCTGCCGCGACAGCGCCGCGGAGAGCTCGACCCCGCCCACGAAGGCGACCAGCGCCGGCGCATAGACCGGTCGTGAGTCACGCTGCGGCGGCAGCCACATCCAGCGGCCCTCGCGGTTGGCCCAGCGGCCGTAGTGATAGGGCGCGAAACCCCACGGCTGATCGTCGATCCAGGTCCAGCCCCACGGCTGCTCGTAGGCCCAGTGGCCGGTGCGATAGGGCGCCCAGCCGGCGGGCACCGAGCGCGGAATCCAGACCTCGCCGTAGCTGCTGTCGTCGACCCAGGTGCCGTACTGGTTGAGGTCCTCGTACCCGGTGACGCCGGCCGTCAGATATTGCGGCGGCTGGTCGTAGGACACCTGGCGGTCGCGGTCGGCCCACGCCGCTTGCTGCGGCGGCGGCGCGCTGTGGATGGTGCGCAGCTGCGGCGTGGCGGCATCGCCCGTCACCTCGCCCACTTCGCCGGGGCGCACCGCCAGCACCTGGCCGTTCAGGCCCTGGATCTGCGCCGCGCCGGCGCGCACGCCGATCTGCGTCGCATCCTGGGTCGAACCGGCCTCGACATAATAGTCGCCCTGCTGCAGCAGCGAGATCGTGCCGCGCGGCGTGATGATCTGGTAGGGCTGGCTGGTATCCATCGCCTGCGTCTTGATGTCGACCCGGCCCTGGTCGACCTGCAGGCGCGTCTGGGTGTCGTCGACCGCCAGCATGTCGAGTTCGGTGGCGCCGGCCATGCGGATGCGCGTGCCGGCGAGCGAGATCTCGCTGCGCGCGTTGGGCTCGGTCCACAGGCTGTCGCCGGTGCTGAGCGGCGTGTTGACGGCGGCCGGTGCCCACTCGCTCTGCTCGTTGTCGTGGAACGAGACGGT
>DATHNU010000286.1:0-2810 GCA_035485695.1 Reyranella sp.
CGCCAAGCCCGGCGATGCGCTCAAGGTCACGGTCCTGTCGCTGCAACCCTCGGGCTGGGGCTGGACGGGCAACATCCCGGGCTTCGGCCTGCTCACCGACCAGTTCCCCGACGCGCACCTGCATCATTGGAACTACGATCCGGGCTTGAAGCCCGCAATGTACGGGCCGGGCGGCAAGGTGCCGCTCAGGCCCTTTCCCGGCACGATCGGCGTGGCGCCAGCCGCGCCCGGCCTGCACAGCATCGTCCCGCCGCGCAATGTTGGCGGCAACATGGATGTCCGCGACATCACCGCCGGTGTCGAGCTCTACCTGCCCATCGAGGTCGACGGCGCGATCTTCTCGGTTGGCGACACCCACGCCGCCCAAGGCGACGGCGAGGTCTGCGGCACCGCGATTGAGAGCCCGATCGACGTGGCGCTGAAATTCGACCTTATAAAGGGCGCCAATCTGAAGATGCCGCGCTATGTCACGCCCGGGCCGGTGAGCGACCATTTCGACAAGAAGGGCTACGAGGTCACGACCGGCATCGGCCCCGACCTGATGACGGGCGCCCGCACCGCCGTCATGGAAATGATCGATCTTCTGAGCAAGCGCTTCGGCTATTCGCCGATCGACGCCTACATGCTGTGCAGTGTCTGCGCCGACCTCCGCATCAGCTCGATCGTCGACGTGCCCAACTGGGTCGTGTCGTTTTACTTTCCGAGGATTGTATTGGAATAGGTCGACCAGAAACACCTCATCCTGAGGAGCACGCCGCAGGCGTGCGTCTCGAAGGATGGGCCCCAGGACTTGTGTTGCCGACCCTTCGAGACGCCGCGCTTCGCGCGGCTCCGCAGGGTGAGGCAATCGTTAAGCCACCGCCGCCAGCTTCGCGGCCCGGCTTTTCATCAGCGGCTGGATGCGCAGGCCGAATTGCTCCATGCCGATCAGGAAATCGTCGAAGGTGAGCATGAGGCCTTTGGTGGCGGGCACCGTGGCGAATTCGTCGAGCATGCGCGCGACGTTGGCGTAGGAGCCGACCAGCGTTCCCATGTTGAAATTGACCGCACCCGTCGGCGCCGCCATTTGCCGCGCCGTGCTGGTCGCCGCCGCACTGGCATCGGCGTTCGCCTGGTCAGCCAGCCAGGTCATCGCAGCGAGATCGGCGCCTTCGTTGTAGTGCTTCCACTTGGCCATCGCGGCTTTGTCGGTCTCGTCGGCGATCACCATCAGCAGCACGTAGTTGCCGACGTCGCGGCCGGTCCGGGCGGCGGCCTCGGCCATCGCCGCGTTGGTCGCCGCATGTGCGGTCGGCGTGTTGACGCCCTTGGCCGCGACGAAGTTGTAGTCGCCATGGGCGGCGCCGAACTCGATGCCGCGTGGGCTTTGGCCGGCGCAGACGACCTTCACGTAGGCCTGCGGGCGCGGGGAGAGCTTGCAATCCTCCATCTGGAAGTACTGGCCCTTGAAGTTCGAGGTCCCGGTCTTCCAAAGCTCGCGCAGGATGGTGACGTACTCGGTGCTGTAGTCGTAGCGCTTGACGAAGTGTTCCTCACCCGGCCACAGGCCCATCTGTTCGTACTCCGCCTGGGCCCAGCCGGAGACGATATTGATGCCGAACCGGCCGCCCGAGATCGAATCGATGGTGGACGTCATGCGGGCCACGATGGCCGGCGGGATGGTGAGGACGGCGACGGAGGCATAGAGCTGGATGCGCTGGGTAACGGCGGCCAGTCCCGCCATCAGGGTGAAGGATTCGAGATTGTGGTCCCAGAACTCGCTCTTTCCACCGAAGCCGCGCAGCTTGATCATCGACAGGGCGAAATCCAGCCCGTAATGCTCCGCCTTCTGCACCACCTGCTTGTTGAGCTCGAAGGTCGGCCTGTATTGCGGCGAGCTGGTCGAGATCAGCCAGCCATTGTTGCCGATCGGGATGAAGACGCCGATATCCATCGGCGTCGTCCTAGGCCACCTGCTTGAGCTTCGCCGCCCGGCACTTCATCAGCGGCTGGATGCGCTGGCCGAACTGCTCCATGCCGATCAGGAAGTCATCGAAGGTGAGCATGATACCCTTGGTGGCGGGCACGGTGGCGCATTCGTCGAGCAGGCGCGCCACCGTGGCGTAGGAGCCGACCAGGGTGCCCATGTTGAAGTTGATGGCGCCTTCGGGGGCGGAAATCCGCTTGGCGGTGCCGTCGTCGGCGGCGTTGGGGTCGGCGTTGGCTTCGCCCGCCATCCAGGCCAGCGCGCCCATGTCGGCGCCTTCGTTGTAATGCTTCCACTTGGCCATGGCGGCTTCGTCGGTCTCGTCGGCGATCACCATCATCAGCACGTAGTTGCCGACGTCGCGACCTGTCTTGGCGGCGGCCTTCGCCATCGCCTCGTTGGTCGGCGCATGCGCCGTCGGTGTGTTGACGCCCTTGCCCAGGGTGAAGTTGTAGTTGCCGTAGGTCGCGCCGAACTCCATGCCGCGCGGGCTCTGGCCGGCGCAAACGATCTTCATGTCGGCCTGCGGGCGCGGGGAGAGCTTGCAGTCCTCCATCTGGAAGTATTCGCCCTTGAAGTTCGATGTGCCCGTCTGCCAAAGCTCGCGCAGGATCGTGACGTACTCGGTGCTGTAGTCGTAGCGCTTGGCAAAGTGCGCCTCGCCCGGCCACAGGCCCATCTGCTCATACTCCATCTTGGCCCAGCCCGAGACGATGTTGATGCCGAAGCGGCCGCCCGAGATCGAATCGATGGTGGACGCCATGCGCGCCACGATCGGCGGCGGCAGGGTCAGCACCGCAACCGAGGCATAGAGCTGGATGCGTTCGGTGACCGCGGCCAATCC
>DATHNU010000287.1:0-3630 GCA_035485695.1 Reyranella sp.
TGCCGACCCTGACCGGACGCCCTACGCGATCAACGTTCTCGCGCCCTCATCTGGCGAAGCGCAGGCGCTGGCGCAGCGTCTCGGCGCGCTGCCCGAGGTTTCCCACGTCGTCACCTTGCAGAGCTTGCTGCCGACCCAGCAGAAGGAGAAGCTCGAGGCCGTTGCCGACGCTGCAGCTGTCATCGAACCGGCTTTCCAGGATGCCTCCCGTCGCCCCCCGCCCTCCGACGAGGAACTCCAGACGAGGCTGGCAGATACCCAGACGGCATTGCAGAGCGCAGTCTACGAAGCCCGGGAGGAACCGGCATCGCTCGCGGTGATACGGCTCGCGAAGGCCCTGGCTCAGCTGAGGGCGGCCACGCCGGAAGTCCGCGCGCGGGCGCAGGCGGCGGTGACAGTTCCGCTGCAAGCCACGCTCGATCAGATTCGCAGCGAGCTGAAGGCAAGCCCGCTCACGATCAGCACCCTGCCGCCCGACCTCGTCGCCGACTGGATGACCAAGGACGGTCGCGTCCGCCTTCAGGTGCTGCCGCACACCGGCCAAACCGACAATGAATCGCTTCGGCACTTCGCCGCCGCCGTTCAGGAAGTGGCTCCGGGCGCCACCGGAGCTCCGATCGCCACCAGCGCGTCGGCCGACACCATTGTCGAAGCCTTCCTGCAGGCAGGGGCCTATTCCGGCGTCGTCATCATCGTGCTGCTGGCCGTGGTGCTGCGGCGGGCCCGTGATGTGGTGCTCGCCCTGCTGCCGGTGCTGCTGAGCGGGCTGCTGACTTTCGCGACGTGCGGAATCCTCGACCTGCCGCTCAATTTCACCAACATCATCGCCCTGCCGCTTCTGTTCGGCATAGGCGTCGCGTTCAACATCTACTTCGTCATGGCCTGGCGTTCGGGCGAGACGGCGATGCTGACGTCGAGCCTGATGCGCGCGGTGGTCTTCAGCGCGCTCGCGACCGCCAATGCCTTCGGCGCTCTCTGGCTGTCGACTCATCCAGGCACGGCCAGCATGGGCCGGCTGCTGATGATCGCGCTCGGCTGGGAGCTTCTTGTTACCCTCTTGTTCCGGCCGGCCCTGCTCGCGCGCTCGACGCAGAGCAACCAAGGCCTTCCGGGCTGGTGGCCGGCGCGACCACTCTGGTCGGCCCGGCAGTCGATCGCGCGTTCCCCAAGTGCCACGCCCGCAAGGGCCACTCCCATCAACTGAATCAGGAGAGAGCAATGTCATCGTTCATCCGCCGTGGAGTCATATCGCGTCTGGCCATCGGTGCAGCCGCCCTCGCCCTCATCGGCCCCGGCCTCGCCACCGTGGCGTGCGGGCAGGCGGTGGCGGCCGATCAGGATCCTGCCGTGCAGGTCATCCAGCGGACGGCCGACGAGCTGATCAGGATCAAGGCCGACACGTCGCGCGAAGCCGCGATCATGCGACTGCTCCAGGCCGAATTCGACCTCAACTACATGGCCCGCTCGTCGCTCGCCACCCATTGGGACCAGGCCACGCCCGCGCAACGCGAGCGCTTCCTCAAGGTGCAGGCGAACGCCGAGGCGCATGCCTATGCGCAGCGTTTCGCGCAATATGCCGGCCAGAGGCTGACCGTGACCGGTGTCAACGCCCGGGGCAACGGCGTGTCCATTGTCGACAGCAAGCTCGACCAGAGCAACGGCGAGCCGGTCGCCATCCAGTGGGAGATCCACAACGATGGCCAGCGCCCGCGCATTGTCGACGTCAAGGTCGGTGGCGTCAGCATGGTCCTGACCAGGCGGTCGGAATACAATTCCTTCATTCGCAATCATGGCGGCCAGGTCGAACCGCTGATCGACGAACTGGAAGCCCGCGCCAAGCGGTGATGGGCGACGGCTGCACGCTCTGGATGTCGGACTATCGCTTTTGACTATTTATTCCGTCATCCCGAGCGAAGCCGCCCAACGGGCGGCGTAGTCGAGGGACCTCTTCTTGTCGCCGGAGCAACAGAATAGGTCCCTCCACTGCGCCTCGCTGCGCTCGGCTCCGGTCGGGATGACGGAGTTTTTTGGCCAAATGCGATAGCCCTACCTCTGGCCGACCGACTGCCGGGCCGGCCAGGCTCACGCAGGCGAAAATTTTTCGCGGGATGCGGCGCACCGGTGTAACCAAACCGGGACGCGCCCCGAAAGATAGTCCGTCACATCACGCCGGATGCGTCCGGGCATCGTGTCGCTCTGCGACGGCCCCGGAAAGTCATCCTGACGGAACGAAGGGACCCGTTCATGACCACGATCAATTATCGCAAGGCCGACGTCGACGGGCTGAAGATATTCTACCGCGAGGCTGGCCGGGTCGGTGCGCCGCAGCTGCTGTTGCTGCATGGCTTCCCGAGCGCGGGCCACATGTTCCGGGATCTCATCCCCCTCCTGGCCGATCGCTTCCACATCTTCGCCCCCGACCTGCCGGGCTTCGGCCAGTCGGACATGCCGGCGCGCAGCACCTTCACTTACACGTTCGACCACATCGCCGGCGCCATCGACCGCTTCACCGAGGTTTTAGGCCTCAAGCGCTTCGCGCTGTACGTGTTCGACTATGGGGCGCCGACAGGCTTCCGGATCGCGGCAAAACATCCGGATCGGATCACGGCGATCGTCTCCCAGAACGGCAACGCCTATGAAGAGGGGTTGAGCGAGGGCTGGAACCCCATCCGGGCCTATTGGCAGGAGCCGTCGAAAGCCAATCGCAAGGCGCTCCGCGCCTTCCTCTCCCCGGACGCGACGCGCTGGCAATACACGCACGGCGTCGCCGACGAGACGGCGGTTTCTCCGGACGGCCAGTCCCTCGACAACTTCTATCTCGCCCGCCCCGGCGCCGACGAGGTCCAACTCGACCTGTTCGGCGACTACAAGAGCAACGTGGCGCTCTATCCGACCTTCCAGAACTATTTTCGCACCCACAGGCCGCCCTTCCTCGCCGTGTGGGGCAAGAACGATCCGTTCTTCCTCCCGCCGGGCGCCGAGGCCTTCAAGCGCGACATGCCCGACGCCGTCGTTCGCTTCCTCGACACCGGACACTTTGCGCTGGAAACGCACGCGGCGGAGATCGCCGAGGCCATGCGCGATTTCCTCAGCCGATGATCCTGCGTCCCGCATCCGGAGAATCGCCATGCCCGCAATCGAGACACCGGCCAGCATCGTGCTCGTCCACGGCGCATGGGCCGACGGCTCCAGCTGGGCCAAGGTCATCAAGCCGCTGCAGTCCCGCGGGCTGAAGGCCCTGGCGGCGCCAATCCCGCTGACATCCTTGTCGGATGACATCGCGGCGCTCGAGCGCGCGCTGGAGCGGACCGACGGGCCGGTCGTCCTCGTCGCGCATGCCTATGCCGGGGCGGTGATCGCAGCGAGCAGCAACGAAAGAGTTCGTTCGCTGGTCTTCATAGCGGCCCTGACACCCGATGAGGGCGAGACGGTCGGCGAGGTATTCTATCGTGAAAAGCCGCATCCGAAGGCGCCGCAACTGGCTCCTGATGCGCACGGTCTTGTCTGGCTGCCCGATGAAGCATTCGGCGCCGCCTTCTGCCAGCACGCATCACCCGAGCAGGCGGCGCTCCTCGCGACAGTGCAGCGTCCCATCGCCCTCGCCTGCATCCAGGAAAAGGCAGCGCGCCC
>DATHNU010000288.1:0-2415 GCA_035485695.1 Reyranella sp.
CGGCGCGCTGATCGCCTTCGACGACGGCGGCAACGTCCAGAACAACTTCAAGTGCATCTATCACGCCTGGAGCTACGACCTTGCCGGCAACCTGCGCGGCATCGCCTTCGAGCGCGGCATCAACGGCCTGGGCGGCATGCCCAAGGACTTCCGCCGTGAGGACTTCAGCCCGCGCAAGCTCAGGACCGCGACCCTGGGCGGCCTGGTGTTCGCCACCCTGTCACCCGACACGCCGCCGATCGAGGACTATATCGGCAGCGAGGTGTTGGGCCGCCTGAGGCGCGTGCTCAACCGGCCGATCCGGGTGATGGGCCGCTTCGTGCAGATCCTGCCCAGCAACTGGAAACTCTATGTCGAAAACTCCAAGGACACCTATCACGCCAGCCTGCTGCATCTCTTCCTCACCACCTTCCGCATCAACCGCCTGACCCAGGGCGGCGGCGTGCTGGTGAGTCCCGACGGCGGCAACCATTCGACCTACACCATCGCCATCCCCGAAGGCGCCAACGCCACGGCCTATCGCGACCAGGGCATCCGCACGGAAGACGACGAGTACAAGCTGGCGGATCCCAGCCTGCTCGATTCCGTGAATGAGTTCGGCGACCCCATTCAGGTGCAGATCCTGTCGATCTTCCCCAACATAGTGGTGCAACAGATCCACAACTGCCTCGCCGTGCGCCAGATCGTGCCCGCGGGCATCGATAGTACGGCGCTGCATTGGACCTATTTCGGCTTTGCCGATGACTCGCCCGAGATGAACCGGCGCCGGCTGAAGCAGCAGAACCTGGTGGGGCCGGCGGGCTTCGTCTCGATGGAAGACGGCTGCGTCACCGGCTTCGTGCGGCGCGGCACCGCCGCGGCCGGCGACAAGGTGTCGGTCGTCGAGATGGGCGGCCAGACCACCGAAAGCCAGAAAACGCGCGCCACCGAGGCCGCCGTGCGCGGCTTCTGGAAGGCCTACCGGCGGCATATGGGCTACTGAGCGGAGTGGTTGAAACGTCCTTCCGCCCGGCCGTGCTTGCGCTCTTCCGACTGACGCTGGCCTGCGCCGGACTGCTTTTGCTGCCGCTCACTCCGGCGCGCGCGCAGGACATCAAGCCGCCGATCCGCGGGTTGGTCTCGATGGGCGCCTACCGCTTCGTCGGCTACGGCGGCGATCCGGTCAATACGCTGGAGCCGCTCAACGCCAAGCCCGGCATCTTCGGCGGGCTCGTGGTGATCGCCAGCTGGAAGCAGCTGCAGCCCACGCCTCAATCGGAGATCGGCCCCAACAACGTCATCGACCGGGCCCTCGCCCAGGTCCGGGATTACAATGAGCGAAATCCCAACAAGCCGCTCGCCGTCAAGCTCAGGGTGTGGGGCGGCTTCGAGGCGCCGGATTGGGCCAAGGAACTCGGCGGTCCACCGATCGAGACGATCTTCAACGAGAAGCCGCGCACCGTCGGCCGCTTCTGGAGTCCGGCCTATCGGCAGGCGTGGGCCCAGCTGCAGCAACAGCTGGCCGCGCGCTTCGACAATCGGCCGCTGATCCGCGAGGTGGCGGTCACCAGCTGCATGTCCTACACGGCCGAACCGTTCGTCGTGCCGATGCAGGACGGCGTGCTGACGCCGCTGCGCGCCGCCGGCTTTACCGAGGCTGCGTACAAGGAGTGCCTCGCGCACGCTGTCGCCGACTACGCCCCCTGGCAACGCTCACGGCTGGTGCTGTCGGTCAATCCCTTGCGCACCGCGTACGGGCAGGGCAACGGCGACCAGGCATTCACGGAAGGCCTCATGCGCGACTGCCGCCAGACGCTCGGACGGCGCTGCGTGTTCGACAACCACGATCTCGATACCGAGCTGCCGGGGCCGCTGTACCGGATCTACGCCACGATGAAGCAGCTCGGTCCGGAAATCGAATTCCAGACCTGGCGAACGACGCCCAAGGACTTCGACGGCACGATCCGGCTGGGCGTGTCGTACGGCGCGAGCTCGATCGAGCTCTACCAGGACTATGGCGGCTTTCCGCTGGTGCCGGACGCCCGGCTCAGGCAATGGGCGGCGATGCTGGAAAGGAACACCGGTGTGCCCGTGCGCTGAGCGCCGTTGGGTCGAGCAATGGTGCGAGGCGGAACCGTCATCCAAGCCCGGCTGCTCACGCGATCGGTCTGCGGTGCGACGTCCGCCCCCGCGGCCTCAGGTGAGGCTCGTCGGGATCGGGCATTGCGCCGGCGATGGGGGAATGGTGCTGCTGACCGGCGGATCGGGGTAGTACTGCGTCGCCTGCTGGACCTTCTCGGCAAGCTCCCTGCCGCCCAACAGCTCGATCAATTTCAGCGCTTCGTCCAAGCCCGACGAGACTCCCCCGCCGGTCAGCCGATTGCGGTCATGGACGAAGCGGGGATGGCCCGCGGCGACGATTACTTTCGGGAAGCG
>DATHNU010000289.1:0-2342 GCA_035485695.1 Reyranella sp.
GCGCAGAGCGAGCCGAATTTCAGCGTCTGGCAGAGATCGGTGATGAGGGCGAGATTGGCCGCGGTACGCTCGCCGCGGATGATCTTGTCCATGGTCTCCGTGCCGCGCACCGCGCCGATGCGGCAGGGCGTGCACTTGCCGCAGGATTCGATGGCGCAGAATTCCAGCGCGAAGCGCGCCTGGTGCGCCATGTCGACCGTGTCGTCGAACACCACGACGCCGCCATGGCCTATAAGCCCGTCGCGCGCGGCGAAGGCTTCGTAGTCGAACGGCGTATCGAACAGCGCGCGCGGGAAATAGGCGCCAAGTGGTCCGCCGACCTGCACGGCACGCGCCGGCCGGCCACTGTGCGTGCCGCCGCCGATCTCCTCGACGATCTCGCCCAGGGTGAGGCCGAAGGCCGCCTCGAACAGGCCGCCGTGCCTGACGTTGCCGGCAAGCTGGATCGGCAGGGTGCCGCGCGAGCGGCCCATGCCCAACGCCGCATAGTGCTCGGCGCCATCGGCCAGGATGGCGGGCACCGTGGCCAGTGAAATCAGGTTGTTGATCACCGTCGGCTTGCCGAACAGGCCCTTGTGGGCCGGCAGCGGCGGCTTGGCGCGCACCTGGCCGCGCCTGCCTTCGAGGCTTTCCAGCAGCGACGTCTCCTCGCCGCAGACATAGGCGCCGGCGCCGACGCGCACTTCGATGTCGAAGCCGGCCGCGGCGCCTAAAAGCCCGTCGGCCTCGGCCAGCACGATCGCACGCTCCAGGGTGCGGATGGCGTCGGGATATTCCGAGCGGATATAGACGTAGCCCTTGGTCGCACCCACCGCGAAGCCCGCGATGGTCATGCCCTCGATCAGCAGGAAGGGGTCACCTTCCATGATCATGCGGTCGGCGTAGGTGCCGGAGTCGCCTTCGTCCGCGTTGCAGACGATGTATTTGCGGCCAGCCGACGTGTCGGCGACGGTCTTCCACTTGATGCCGGTGGGGAAGCCTGCGCCACCGCGGCCGCGCAGGCCGGACTTCGCGACTTCTTCCAGCGTGCCGGCGGCGCCCAGACTCCTGGCACGCTCGAGGCCGCGCCAGCCGCCATGAGTGCGATAGTCGGCGAGCGACAGCGGATCAGTGATGCCGCAGCGGGCGAAGGTGATGCGTGTCTGGCGCTTGAGGAAGGGAATCTCCTCAGGCCGACCGACGCATAGCGGATGGCCGGCGCTCGGCGGATCGCCGTCCGCAAACAGGCCCGGCACGTCTGGGGGCGTCACCGGCCCGAAGGCGATGCGGCCGCCCGGCGTTTCAAGCTCAATCATCGGCTCGAGCCAGAACAGGCCGCGCGAGCCGTTACGCACGATCTCCACATCGAGGTTGTGGCGCCTGGCCACGTCGAGGATCGCCGCCGCGACCTTGTCGGCGCCGACGGCGCGGGCCGCGGCATCGCGTGGCACGAAGATGCGCAGGGTCATCGGTCGACCTGCCGCGCGATCTCGTCGATCGACTGCGGCGTCAGCCGCGCCATCGGTTCGCCATCCAGCAGGGCCGAGGGCGCGCAGGCGCAAAGGCCCAGGCAATAGATCGCTTCGACGGTGACCCGGCCGTCGGGCGTCGTTTCGCCCCAGTCGAGGTCGAAGCGATCGAGCACCTTCTGCGCCAACGCCTCGCCATTCATCGACTGGCAGGCTTCGGCGCGGCAGAGCTTCAGCACGTGGCGGCCGGCCGGCTTGTCGCGGAAGTCGTGATAGAACGAGACGACGCCATGCACCTCGGCACGCGTGAGATTGAGCGCCTCGGCAATGAACGGCACGGCCTCGCCGGGCACGCAGCCGAACGCCGCCTGCACGTCATGCAGGATGGGCAGCAACGCGCCTTCGCGAGCCGAATGACGACCAATGATCTCGCTGGCCTGCGCCTCGTTCCACGCCGGCATCGCCGTGCTCCATCCCGAAATTCCCAGCGGCCGGCTACTGGCCGGCTCTTTCTTGGCCGGTCATGATCTGCGGCTGTCGATTCACACACAATAAAGCTGTCGTGTGACGCGATAGAACAAATCTATCGACTTCGGCCGCTCAGGCTGGATTGATCTATGGTGGCGATCAATTAATTGAACAAAGTACCTATGGAATACCGCTAATAGTATTACATCATCGTCCTGGCCAGCGAGCTGGCCTCAGCCACCAAGGCACTCGTCAGTGGCGCCATGGGCTCGCGCGGCGGTACGACCAAGCCGATCTGGTGCACCACCTCCGGCTCGACGATGGGAATAGACCGCAAACGCTCGGTCAAGCCCAGCGTGTCGGCGAGCTTCTCCGGCATGACGCTGGCCCACCGGCCGGTGCGCACATGGGAGAACAGCACGATCA
>DATHNU010000290.1:0-2487 GCA_035485695.1 Reyranella sp.
GGCCCGCCTTGGTCGCGCGCTGCAGCAAGGTGCCGATGGCTTTCGAGAGCCGCTCGGCCGAATAGGCATAGAGATCCGAACGCCCGTCGGCGGCGAGTGCCAGCGCCGCCAGCATGCCCTTCTTGGTGGCAACCAATTGCACGATGGCGCGTAACCATTGACGCAGGGCGTCGACCGGGGCCGATTCTTGCCCCATTTGCTCGGCAAGTTGGGCGACCTCGTCGACCTCGTGACGGTAGACCGCTTCGAACAGGGCCTCGCGCGTCGGGAAGTGGCGGTAGAGCGTGCCAATGCCGACGCCGGCCCGCTTGGCGACGGCCTCCAGGCTCGCGTCGGCACCGCCCGTGCCCAAAATGCGGGCAGCCGCCTTGAGCAGCCGCTCGCGATTGCGGACCGAATCGGCGCGCGGCTTGCGCGAAATATCTCCAGAACGCACGGCCATGAAAATTAGATGGTCACTCCCCTCTTGAAAACGGAGGGTGCCTCCGCATATTCCTCCCGACGGCCCGCCCCCGGACCGCCTTCCGACAACAACTCCGATGGAGCTCAGAGTGTCATTCCCCATCAGCTTAACGGTGAATGGCGTGCGGCGGAACATCGAGCTCGACGATCCGCGCGTCACGCTCCTCGACCTCCTGCGCGAGCGTCTCGACCTGCCCGGCACCAAGAAGGGCTGCGATCGCGGCCAGTGCGGCGCCTGCACCGTCCTGATCGACGGCAGGCGCGTCAATTCGTGCCTCGCGCTGGCGGTCGCGCACGACGGTGCGGCGATCACGACCATCGAAGGCGTGGCGCGCGGCGAGGAACTGCATCCCGTGCAGGCCGCCTTCATCGCGCATGACGGATTCCAGTGCGGATTCTGCACGCCCGGCCAGATCATGAGCGCTCTCGGGCTGATCAGCGAAGGCCAGGCGGGCGACGATGCGGAGCGCGTCCGCGAGGGCATGAGCGGCAATCTCTGCCGCTGCTCGGCCTATGCCGGGATCGTCGAGGCGGTGCTGGAGGCGCAGCAGAAGCTGGCCGACGCCAACCGGAGGGACGCGGCATGAAGAGCTTCGACTATGTCCGGCCGGCCACCGTCGCCGAGGCCGTCGCCGCGTCGATGGCGCCCGGCGCCGCCTATCTCGCCTCGGGCACCAACCTGCTCGACCTCATGAAGACCGGCGCGGCGCGGCCCGATCGCCTGATCGACATCAGCCGCCTGCCCGGCCTCGACCGCATCGAGCGCCTGGCCGACGGCGGGCTGCGCATCGGCGCTCTGGTGCGCAACGCCGACCTCGCGCACGACCCGGATTTCTACCGCGCCTGTCCCGCCGTGGCCGAGGCGCTGCTGTCCGGCGCGTCGGCGCAGCTGCGCAATGCGGCGACCGTGGGCGGCAACCTGCTGCAGAAGACGCGCTGCACGTACTTCTACGATCCCTTCAGCGCCTGCAACCGGCGCGAACCCGGCTCGGGCTGCGACGCCCTGCAGGGCGAGAACCGCCTGCACGCGGTGCTGGGCTGGAGCCCTTCCTGCATCGCCGTACATCCGTCCGACTTCTGCGTACCGCTGGTGGCGCTCGACGCCGTCGTCGAGATCGAGGGCAACGGCGGGCGGCGCGAGATCGCGCTCGAGGCGCTGCATCGCCTGCCGGGCGACGCGCCGCAGCGCGAGACCGCGCTCGAGCCCGGCGACCTGGTGACGGCGCTGCGCCTTCCCGCCACGGCGGCCGCGTTCGCGCGGCACGCACGCTATCTCAAGCTGCGTGAGCGCACGTCGTACGCCTTCGCCGTGGTCTCCGCGGCCGCGGCGCTCGACATCGCGGACGGCAGGATCCAGCAGGCGCGGCTGGCGCTGGGCGGCGTCGCGGCCAAGCCGTGGCGCGCCCGCGCCGCAGAGGAGAGCCTCGCCGGCGCGAAGCCCGGCAGGGAGACCTTCCGGCGCGCTGCCGAGATGGCGCTCGCCGACGCCCAACCCTCGGGCGACAACGGCTTCAAGATCGAGCTGGCGCGCCGCATCGTCGGGCGCACGCTCGCGCTCGCCGCCGCGGGAACGCCGCAGCGCCTGCCCGCCCTTCCCGGCTCGCCCTTTTCCTCCCATCCCGGAGCCCAACCGTGACGCTCGACATCGCCCGCCCCGAAGCCTCGCCGCATCTCCGGCACGGCTCGAACATCGGCCAGCCGCTCACCCGCCGCGACGGCCTCCTGAAGGTCACCGGCACGGCACGCTATGCCGCCGACAACCATCCGCCGGGATTGTTGTATGCCGTGATGGCGATGAGCAGCATCGCGCGCGGCCGCGTGGCGTCGCTGAACGTGGCCGCGGCCAAGGGCCACACGGGCGTGGTCGAGGTGATGACGCCCATCAACCGCCCGGCGCTGGCGCAGGATCCCGACGAGAAGAGCAACCCGTTCATGTTCAGGCTCGACGTGCTGCAGAACGACCGGGTGCGCTACGCCAACCAGCCGATCGCGGTGGTGATCGCCGAGACCCTGGAGTCGGCGACC
>DATHNU010000291.1:0-2798 GCA_035485695.1 Reyranella sp.
GCTGCTGGCCTGGCGCGACGCGATCAATGAAGGCCGCATCCTGCTGCGCGACGTGATCGACCTCGAGGCGACGCAGGGCGGCGCCCCTGGCGAGGGCAAGGGCGTCATCGCGGCCCCTGCCGTTCCGGCGGCGCCTCCGATACCGCGGCCGGCGATGCCCAAGCTCGTCGTGCGTCCGGCCCCTCAGGCCCTGAACGGCGAGGCCGGGCCCGCCGAGCCCGCCGCCGAAGCCGGCGAAGAGGACGACGAGAATGCGCTTTCCCTGTCGGCGCTCGAAGAGAAGCTCAAGCCCGAGGTGCTGCGCACGCTGACGCGCATCGCCAAGGTCTATATCGAGATGTCGAAGGTGCAGAACCGGCGCCTGTCGACTCTGAGCCGTGGCCAGAAGCCCAGCGCCGAGTTCGAAAAGAGTTACGAGAAGCACCGCAAGAAGATCGTCGAGCTGGTGCGCACGGTGCACATCAATGCCAACCGCATCGAGCAGCTCAAGCTCGCGCTCTACGATCTCAACCGCAAGCTGATGATGCTCGAAGGCCGGCTGCTGCGGCTGGCCGAGGGCTTCCGCATCCCGCGCCAGGACTTCCTCGACAACTACCTGACCCACGAGATCGACCCGAACTGGCTCGACAAGGTCGGCAAGCTCTCGGGCCGCGGCTGGAAGGACTTCGCCAAGAAGAAGGTGACCGACGTCGAGAAACTGCGCGCCGAGATCAAGGCGATCTCCGATTCCGCGGGCGCGCCGATCTTCGAATTCCGCCGCATGTGCAAGACCGTGCAAGACGGCGAGCGCGAGATGATGCGCGCCAAGAAGGAGATGATCGAGGCCAACCTGCGCCTCGTGATCTCGATCGCCAAGAAGTACACCAACCGCGGCCTGCAGTTCCTCGACCTGATCCAGGAAGGCAATATCGGCCTGATGAAGGCGGTCGACAAGTTCGAGTACCGCCGCGGCTACAAGTTCTCGACCTACGCCACGTGGTGGATCCGTCAGGCCATCACCCGCTCGATCGCCGACCAGGCGCGCACCATCCGCATTCCGGTGCACATGATCGAGACCATCAACAAGCTGGTCCGCACCAGCCGCCAGATGCTGCACGAGATCGGCCGCGAGCCGCAGCCCGAGGAGCTGGCCGAGAAGCTCGGCATGCCGCTCGAGAAGGTGCGCAAGGTGCTGAAGATCGCCAAGGAGCCGATCAGCCTCGAGACGCCGATCGGCGACGAGGAGGATTCCCATCTCGGCGACTTCATCCAGGACCCGAACGCGGTGATCCCACTGGAAGCCGCGATCCAGGGCAACCTGCGCGAAAGCACGACTCGCGTGCTGGCGACGCTGACGCCGCGCGAAGAGCGCGTGCTGCGCATGCGCTTCGGCATCGGCATGAACACCGACCACACGCTGGAAGAGGTCGGCCAGCAGTTCTCGGTGACCCGCGAGCGCATCCGCCAGATCGAGGCCAAGGCGCTGCGCAAGCTGAAGCATCCCAGCCGTTCCAGGATGCTGCGCAGCTTCCTCGACCAGGGTTGAGCCGCGAACTTTTAGCGCGCGAGGTTTTGGCGGATGGCGTCGTCCATGCGCTGGGCCTCGCGCTCGGTATCGCAGGCGCGATTGCCCTCGTCGGTCTCACCCTCTTCTCCGGCAACCCGCTGCTGGCAGCGCCGCTGTTCATCTATGCCGCCGGCCTCGTGGCCATGCTGGGCTGTTCGGCCGCCTACAACCTCCTGAGGTCGAGCCGGCGTCGCGACTGGCTGCGGCGCTTCGACCATGCCGCGATCTTCGCCATGATCGCCGGCACCTATACGCCCTTCACGGTACTCGGCCTGCAGGGCGGCTGGTCCTTCGGCCTGACGATCGGGATCTGGTCGGTGGCCGCCATCGGCATCGCGCTGAAGCTTTTGCAGCCGCGCCGCATCGAAGCCCTGTCCGTCGCCCTCTACCTGGGCCTCGGCTGGATCGGCCTCATCGCGCTGCATCCTTTCACCGCGGCGCTCGACACCGCCACGCTCGCCTTGCTGGCGACCGGCGGCATCCTCTATTCGGTCGGTGTCGTCTTCCACCTCTGGCGGCGGCTGCCCTTTCACAATGCCATCTGGCATGGCTTCGTGCTGGTCGCCGCAGGCATCCATTATTTCGCCGTCCTGACGGTCATTCCGGCGTTCGCCTAGAGACCGGCCAGAACCCGCGCCACCTATTGGTCACACGCCGCGCGCCCCATCGATTGCCTACCATCCTGCCCCTCGACGAGTCCCTGATGGAGGGTAGGTGTGGCGTTAAGCGATGCGAGCGAGCCGGCGCGCGCCGGCAGGAGCCTTACGGCGCATTTCAAGGACAGGCTACGCCCCCTTGCGTCGGCGCTTCCCCAACTGTCGGGCCTGCCATCCTGGGAGCGCGCGATGGGGGTGCTGAAGCACCACGGATTTTCGCCGGCCACCGTCTTCGATATCGGCGTCGCCTACGGCACTTTTCCGCTCTATCGCGCCTTTCCGGACGCCTTTTATCATTTGATCGATCCGGCGCGGGAATCGCTTGCCTATATGCGACGCCTGTCGCGACGGCTGCGTTGCGAGATTCACGCCCTTGCGCTCAGTGATCACGAGGGTGAGGCCGAGCTCGAGGTCCGAGCCGATATCCAGGAATCGACGCTGCTTGAGGAAATGGGACCGCGGAGCGTGCGGCGCGTCGATCGCGTAGCGCTGCGGCGGTTCGACCTTCTCTTTGGCGGGCCGATCGCACGTCCGGCGCTGTGCAAGATCGACGTGCAGGGTGCCGAGCTGATGGTGCTGGCCGGCATGACCGGCCG
>DATHNU010000292.1:0-9958 GCA_035485695.1 Reyranella sp.
AACACCTTCCTGCTGGCGACCGCCTCGGCAACGGCGGGAGCGCTGCTGTCGCTGCTGATCGCCTACATCGTGGCCCGCCGCGCCGTTCCGGGGCACCGGCTGCTGGGCTTCCTCGCCACCGCGCCGATCGCCATCCCCGGCATCGTGCTGGGCGTCGGCCTGTTCCTGGCCTATACGCGGCCGCCGCTCACGCTCTACGGCACGCTGTGGATCCTGCTGATCGCCTTTGTCACCATCGAGCTACCGGCCGCCTACCAGCAACTCTCCTCGGCGTTCCACGCGGTCCATCCTGAGCTCGAGGAAGCCGGCCGCATGCTGGGCGCCACGCGGCTGCGTACGCTGGCCGACATCACCGCGCCGTTGCTCCGCTCGGCCGTGATCGCCACCTGGTGCTTCGTCTTCGTCGCGGTGATCCGCGAGCTTTCCGCCGCCGTGATCCTGTTCACCTCGGAGACCAAGGTGCTGTCGGTGCTCATCTTCGATCTCAAGGAGAGCGGCGATGTCGGCGCCATCGCCGTGCTCAGCCTCGCCATGGTCGGCATCACCACGGTCGTGATCGTGATCGCCAACTGGGTCGGTGGCGGCCGCGACGCCGGCCGCCTGCCTGCGCGCGCTGCCGGATAACGACTCGACCCGCGAAGCTCCCGTGCGATACGGTGACGCAAGATGAGTGCCCTGTCGGACTGGTTGGACACCCACGGGCTCGGCGCGCTACGCGTCATTCTCGAGGCGCAGCAGATCGACATCGACGTCCTGCCGGACCTCACGGAAGACGATCTCAAGGGTATCGGCATCGCGCTTGGCCCGCGACGGCGGCTGCTCAAGGCGATCGCCGGCAGCTTCGCCGCGCCACCGGTGCCGGCGCCCCCCGACGCCGACCCGGCGGTCGATTCTGCCGAGCGCCGCCAGTTGTCGGTCTTGTTCGTCGACCTCGTCGGCTCGACGGCTCTCACCACACGGCGCGATCCGGAAGAGATGCGCCAGATCGTCAGGCGCTATCAGAATGCGGTGGCCGGCGAGGTCGCGCGCTTCGACGGCTATGTCGCGAAGTTCATGGGGGACGGCGTGCTGGCCTATTTCGGCTGGCCCAAGGCCCATGAAGACGAGGCCGGGCGGGCCGTTCGCGCCGCCCTGGCCGCGGTCGCCGCCGTCGCCGAGTTGCGCACCGGCGATGGCGAGGCGCTGGCCGCGCGTGCCGGCATCGCCACCGGCCTGGTGGTAGTGGGCGGCTTGATCGGCCAAGGCGCTGCGCAGGAAGCCGATGTGATCGGCGCCACGCCCAACATCGCCGCCCGCCTGCAGGACTTGGCGCAGCCGGGGCAGGTCGTCATTGCCGACAGCACGCAGAAGTTCGTCCGGTCATCCTTTGAGCTGGCGTCCCTGGGACTACAGCCATTGAAGGGGCTTGAACTGCCGGTCGAGACTTTTGCCGTCCAGGGCGAGCGGTCGAGCGACAGCCGCTTCGAAGCGCGCGCCGGCCGGCACCTGCGCCCGATGGTGGGGCGCGACCAGGAACTGGCGCTGCTGGGCGAGCGCTGGGCGCAGGTGCGGAACGGCGAGGGCCAATGCGTCCTACTGGTTGGCGAGGCCGGTATCGGCAAGTCGCGCGTCACGCGGGCGCTGCGCGACATGGTCGGCGGATCGGACAGCGCCATCCTGCTCTTTCAATGCTCGCCCTATCACCTCGACAGCGCCTTGTGGCCGGTGATTCAGCAGCTGACCGTTGCCCTGAAGCTTGCCGCCGAGGACTCGCCGGCAAGGCGGCTCGACAAGATCGAGGGCTTCCTTCGCCGCCATACGGCGCATATCGAGAGCGCCGTTCCTCTCGTCGCAAGCCTGCTCGGCGTACCCTACGACAGCCGATACGGTCCGCTCGATCTCTCGCCCCAGGCTCAGCGAAACCAGACTCTGTCGACCCTGGTCGAGCAGTTTCTCGGTCTCGCCCAGCGACGCTCCGTGCTGGTGGTGATGGAGGACATGCACTGGACCGATCCTTCGACCCTCGAATTCATCCACCTCGTGCTCGATCGGATCGAGGGCCGGCGCCTTCTCCTTTTGCTGACCAGCCGGCCGGACGGCCAGCCCGTCCTGGCGGGTCATCCGCAGGTGACGCGGGTCGTGCTCAACCGTCTGGGTCGCGCTGCCGTCGAGGCGATGACGGCCGCGATCGAAGGCAGTGCCAGCCTGCCGGAGGCGGTCCGCCGCGAGATCCTGAGCAGGACCGATGGCGTGCCGCTGTTCGTCGAGGAATTGACACGGGCGCTCGTGGAGCTGGCCGGGCAGTCTCCGGGCGGCTTGACGGGGTCGGAGACGGGTCTCAGCGTGCCGGCGACGCTGCACGATTCGCTGATGTCGCGCCTCGATCGTCTGCCGGAGGTCAAGCGTGTCGCGCAGGTGGCTGCCTGCATCGGCCGGAACTTCGACTACCGCACGCTTGCCGCGGTTGCCGGAATGGACGACCGGGAGCTCAATTCGGCCCTCGACCGGCTGGTCGAGTCAGAGCTCGTCTTCCGCCGCGGCCGGCCGCCGAACTTCGCCTATACGTTCAAGCATGCGCTGGTGCGGGACGCCGCGGCCAACAGCCTGTTGCGCAGCGAGTTTCGCCGGGTCAACGCCGCCATCGCCGCGGCGTTCGAGGCCTTCGAGGTCCAGCCGCCGCCGGAACTGATCGCCCGGCACGCCGAACTCGCCGGCCTGGATCGAAAGGCCGTCGATTACCTGTTGCTGGCGGGCTCTCGCGCCATCGGGCGTTACGCCAACCAGGAGGCGATCCACCATCTGGAACGCGCCCTGCGCCTGATCGCGGCCTTGCCGGAGAAGCTCGAGCAGGCGGCCCTTGAACTGCGGGCGCTGGCGATGGTCGGCGTGCCGCGCATCGCCTTGCATGGCTATGCGTCGACGGAAGTCGAGGCGACCTACCGGCGAACCGTCGAGCTGGCTGAACGGACCGGCGACACGGCGCAGCTCTTCCAGGCACTGCGCGGGCTGTGGAACTGCATCTATGACCGCGCCGATCTCGAGAACGCCCGCGCAATCGCCGAGCGGCTCTGCGCGCTGGCGCTCGATCATCCGGAGCCGGAAGCGCAGGGGCTGGCCTATCGCGCGCTGGGCGCCGCCTGTCTCAGCCTCGGCCGGCTGCAAGACGCCATCGCCGCCTTCGAGAAGGCCGTCGAGGCCTGTGCCGGTCTGCCGGCCGATGCCGGCCTGCGCGAGCACGGTGAATCGCCCCTGATCATCGCCGGCATCTATGCCGGATTCGCGCACACGATCGCCGGTGACTTCGATCGTGGCCAGGCCTTCATCGACAGCGCGCTCGCCGCCGTTCGGCGGCTTAAAAATCCGCTGTCCTTCGCCTTTGCCCATCACATCGCCGCCAATACCCAGTACCTGCTGGATGCGCCGGCGGAATGCGCCCGGCTTTCCGCCGAGTCCTCGCGCGCCGCCGAGGAACATCGGCTGATCTTCTGGCTGGCCGTCGGCGACGTGATGGGTGGCTGGGCGGCGACACGCCTCGCCGGCAACGCGGCGGGCATCGAACGCATGCACCGCGGGCTTCATGCCTGGCAGTCGACCGGCGCCGAGCTGCACATTCCGACGTGGCATGCGGCACTTGCCGATGGTCTGCTGGCGACAGGTGCCGTCGATGAAGCGCGCGAGACCATCGATCGCGCTCTGGCGCTCGCCGCGGAGCGCAAGGAGAGCTTTGCCGTTCCCGTGCTGTTGCGGCTGAGGGGCCTGGTCGCGGATCGTCAGGGAGATGGTGAGGCGGCCCGGCGTTATCTCGAGCAGGCGATCATGAGGGCGCGCGAGCAGGGCGCGTGCCTGTACGAGTTGCTGGCGGCGCGGCAGTTGGCGTGGGTCTTGATGCGTGGCGGCAATCGCGAGGCGGCGCGCCGAATCCTCGCCGAGGCATGCCATGGGCTCAAAGGCGGGACGTCGATCGCGTGCGTGACGGAGGCGCGCGAGCTGCTTTCGTCGTTGGCATAGCCACAGCCACCGCCGATATGACTAAAAAGGCGGCACGGCGACGCGCGGGGGCCGGTCAATGTCGCAGGACGTCCGTCCGGCCAAGCCGGGCCGAGGCGCGACCGCGCCCGCGCGGCTCAGCACGACCCAACTCTGCGTCTTCTCGTGAGTGCGAAAATTTTCCGACAGGTATGGGCCATATTCGAATCGCGCCTGCTCGGTCCAGGCTCCGTAAGTGGAGAATTTCGGAACGAGGACGTGCTCGGCCTCGGCGAAGATTTCATCGGCCGGCTGCACCGGCGCGCCCGGGCCGGACCACAGATTGTCGCCGCGAGCCGGCGGCCAGCCAAGCATGAAGGGGAAGGGATTCACCTGGTCGAGGACAACGATGCCGCCGCGGCAGTGGCGACCGTCACCCAGCAGGGTTGCTGCCTCGACGATCGTCTCGACATATTCGGCGGGTGAGAGCTCGAAGCGTGGCTGCGAGGCGCGTGACCGGTTGAGCAGTGCGGGTCCGAACCGGCCGTCGGCGAAGGCGGCGAGCAAGCCCCGCCGCTCGGCAGGCACCGCGAGGCCCTTGAGCTGTGTGCGGTCGACCACTTGCAGGAGTTCCTCGCGGCCGGTGCGCGCGTGATAGCCCGCCAGGCTGAGAGCGGACGCGCCGATCTCGAACAGCGGAAAGACCATCAGCATCGGCAGGACCGGCGCTACGGGTCCGAAGCGCTCGCGAATCTGGTCGTACAGCAGGAAGGCGATGACGATGCCGACCGGCAGGCCATGCGACTGGTGGTTCTGCGACAGCACAAAAGCACCGATTGCCAGGATTCCGGCGATGGCTAGCGGCACCCGTGGCGGGCTGAGACCGCGCGCCCACATCCAGACTGCGCCCACGAAGCCGGCGGCATAAGGCGCGTAGCCTTCGGCGTTGGCGAAGAAGTTATTGAGATGAAAGGTCAGGCTGTTGCGCACCGCGCCGGCAGCTGCCGCGTGCAGGATGTCGAGCAGATAGGGATAGTTCCAAGGGGACACGGCGTTGGCGACGATCAGACCGCTGACTGCCAACCAGGCCGGCAGCCGGGCGCGGATGTGCGGGCAGATCAGGATGGCGAGGCTCACGAAGGCGAGCCCGGCGGCGAAGTAGGTGATCTTGAGATAGAAAAGCGCGACCAGCAGCAGACCGGCGTTGGCGACGTCGATCCCGTCGCCGGCGTCGCGGTCCCTCGGCGGCACGAACAGGATCAGCACCAGGATGCTAAGCAGGCTCCAGCCGTAACGGTTATACGACATCGCGAAGGAATAGGCGTTTGGCTTGTCGCCGACATTGGCCGGCATCAGAACGAGCAGGCTGGTGAAGACGACGAAGAGTGCGGCGGGCAGAACCGGAAGCCGCCGCATCGCCGCGAGCAAGGCCGAGGCGAAGGCGGCAGTGGCCACGATGGCGGCGCCGACAAGGAAGGCGAAGGGCGTCGGCCCGACCAATGCGAAGCCGAGCAGGGTCAGCACAAAGTTGAGCTGACCCACCGGTTCGTGGAAGTCGACATGTGCGACGTGGCCATGCTGCAGGTGCCAGGCGCCGGACAGATTGTAGAGGAAGTCCCAGGTCATCTCGTGCGACAGAACCAGACCCGGCGAGAAGAGGGCCCACAAGGCGACAAGCACCGGCACGCCCGCCAACAGCGCGAGAGTCGCGGGCGACGTATAGAATCTCGATCGCGGCTTAGGGTCGGCCAACCCGCCTTCGGCAGGTAGCGCCATCGTTCGTTCCTCCCCACTCAGGCGGCGACCCTAGCCCACCGGCAATTGACAGGACCGTGACAAACCGGGGGCGCGGCTGGAGGAAGGTGGTCACCGTCGCCGGGGATGCAGCCGCTCGGCCGGCAGACGCAGGGCTTGCAGCCGATCGAAAGAGAGGCCGGTATCGCCCGGCAACTCCCTTCCGTAACTTATTAGGAAATTTGATAAATTTGAAATACGGCCGCTATCCCGAAGCAGCATCCACTCCCGGCCATGCGGGCTTTATTCTTCCTGATGCTGCCCTCGATCCTGCCGTCGGAGTTCATGTTCCCGTTCGGCGGCATGCTGGTCTGGACGCAATTGATCGGCGAGGTCTTGCCGGCCACGCACTTCATGAGGATCGTGCGGCGGGGTGTGATGCTGAGAGGCGCCGGCCCTGGCAGCGTCTCCGTGGAGCTCGCAGCCCTGCTGGCGATCCGGCCGATCGTGTCGACCCTGGCGATCAGCCGCCATCGCGTCATGCTCGACTGATCGCGGCGTCAGGCGACTGCGACGAAGACCAGCAAGAGCTGTGCCACCGCGCTGGTCAGCCCGGCGTAGAGGGAAATCGTCGGTAGCGGGATGGGGAAAGTGAGCGCCATGCAGGCGAGCACGAGCACGATGTACAGGATGGTGCACAGTACAAGCCTGCCGGAGCTGTGGAAGCTTGCTTCTTGATCTCGAAGGATGTCGGTCATGGCGGTTGTGGCTTTTTCGTGAGGGTGGAGCGCGCCGACAGAACGCCAGTGATTTGAAAGTGGTTGCGTTGTCTCATCCGAGCGCTTCGATTCTTTTTCGAAGCGGCAATCGAGCAACAGCGCGACTGCCATTGGATCCGTCAGGCAGTGATGGCGAAGGCGGCAAGCAATGCCGCGGTGCCACCAACGCCCAGGATGAGCGCCATCAGCGGCGCATTGCCGAGGAAGGCCAATGCCAAGCAAGACAGCACGATCATGATGTGGAGGATGGCGAACAGCACCAGCTTGCTGAAGCTGTGAAAGGTCTGTTCGTGCTGGCGCAATTCCTGGGCGGCGAGCTGCGAATCGTGAAGAGCGTCGGCCATGGCGGCATCCTTTCAAAGGACAATCCGCCGTCAAAAACGCCGCCCTGCGGGAGGAGGTTGCGTCAGCCGCCATGGGAAGCGATACCATCAGCGGATGAAGACCATCGCCGCCTTTCTGATCGCGCTGCTCCTCGTCGCGCCGCCCGTTGCCGCCCAGTCTTCGCTCGAGGCCGACCTGCGCGACGCGGCCGCCGCCTACGAGCGCAAGGACATGGCGACCGCGGCACGGCTCTGGAAAATCTGGGCCGACAAGGGCAATGCCGAGGCGCGTACCCTGCTGGGCGCCATGTACTGGAGCGGCGAGGGGGTGCCGCGCGACCACAAGGAAGCGGCGCGGCTCTACCTGCTGGCGGCAAATCAGGGCTACGCCCGTGCCCAGAACGACATCGGCTTCATGCTGGGCTTCGAGGGCCCGCCGCCGCACGACGACGTCGAAGCCTACAAGTGGCTTACGCTCGCCATCCAGCGCTACACGGCGAAGAACCAAGACCGGCTCGACCAGGCGATGAAGGACCAGGCCACCCTGGCCAACCGCATGAGCCCGGCCCAGATCGCCGAGGCGGAGCGGCGGGCCAAGGCATGGAAACCCGGACCGTAGCTGCGCCACAGTTACGCAGGGCCCCCTTAATCACCGGACGGGGCTGGCGGCCGCGGCGATTTCGGCGCTAAAAGGCCTCTTCTACGAAGGCGCAATCGTCTTGGTTGGGGTAAATCCGGACATTGCGTTGAAGAGGCCGCTGTGGGGCGGCTTGAGGTCGGGGTAACCCCCCGGTGGCGTGGGAATACCAAGCTCGATTCGATACTGCCTTTGCGCGGCCTTGCCCAGCCGCGCCTGGGGATGAGGCGCGTCCGTAATTTGTCGGAAACATCCTAGAGGGCTCATGCAGAGGGCATCGCTTGCTGCGGCGTTCGCCGCTTCACTGCTTTTCGGCTCGATGTCGGCGGCCGCTGCCGCTGACAATGACAATGCGTCTTTGGAGGATGCCCGCGTCGCAGAGGAGCGCCTGCTGGGCAGTGCCGACGAGGACGCGCGATATCTCGCCTGCCAGCCATTTACGCGGCAGATCGCGGCGGGCGGCGTCGTCGCCCAGTCGTTCGATGCGTCGCTGGCAGAGGCCGGCGTGCCGGCGGCGGCGATGCTCGAGGCGCTGCGGGCCCTCGCCCCATCGATCGATCTCGGCCGCGACCTGGCTGCCAGCGATCAGTTCTATGTGCGTTATGAACAGGCGTTTACCGCGGAGGGCACGCCGATCGGCGTGGGCCGTGTGATGTGGGCGGAGCTGCGCACCAAGGCCAAGGGCACGATCGCCCTTCATCGCTTCCGCCCGCAAGGTGGGATCGAGCGGCTCTGGCTGGCGAGCGGCGAGGCGGCGACGCCGCCGTCGATGCGCCTGCCGCTCGACGCCGTGGTCGTCTCGTCGGGCTTCGGGCTGCGCGCCGATCCGCTCGACAAGCCCTCCGGACCCGCCGTGGCCATGGGGCCGCTGCCCGATCCGGCGAAGGCGGTCCCGGCCGCCTATGTCGAAGTTCCAGCGCCCGCGCCCGAACCGCCGGCGGCAGCGCCTCCGGAACCGGTAAAGCCCGCCCGCCGCCCGATGCATGGCAGCTTCATGCCCGGATCGCCTGGCTTCGCGGGCTTCACGATGAATTCGCGTCCCGCCCTCGACGGCACCGATCTTCAGCGCATCATCGCGGAGCGTGACGCCGAAGCCCGCCGCGCTGCTGCGGCACGGGCTGCTGCCGAGGCGCCGATCGACACCGCGCCGCCGACGCAGCAGGCGGCCGTTGCTGCGCCGGCACCGCGCGTCGTGCGGCCGCTGTTCATGCATGACGGCGCGGATCTCGTCGCAGTGACCGGTACGCCTGTATACGCTGCCGCCGACGGCGTCGTGATCGGCGCGGCGCCCAACGGCGGCTACGGCAACTGGATCCGGATCGACCATCAAGGGAAACTCTCGACGGTCTACGGGCATCTCTCGAGTTTCGCGCCCGGCATTCAAGAAGGCGCGCGCGTCAGCCAGGGCGAGCTGATCGGCTTCGTCGGCAACACCGGCCGCTCGACCGGCGCGCATCTGCACTTCGAGATTCTGAGCAATGGCAAGGCGGTCGATCCGTTGGCCTACCCGGAGCTTAAGCGCGCCCAATTGCGCGGCGCCGACCTCGAGCGCTTCCGCAAGCAGGTCAAGAACGCGCTCGCCGAACGCGAGCGCGAGAGGGCGGTCACGCTGGCATTTGGCGGCTTCTGACCGCCGCGCGCGCCGCGCGAGGACCTTCTTCGATAGCTTCAGCCGACATAGCGCGCATGACCCCTGCGTAAATAGCCGTGCCCGGGCGCGGGACCTGGCGCTGGTATCATCGGCCCCGATTGGGTTAGTATCCGGCAGTCACCCATTTATCACTTGGCGAACACTGGTAGCTGCGACGAGACCGGCGCTACAAAAGGATTCATGAAGAAGAGGGCCTCGCTCGCCGCGGCGTTCGCCGCTTCGCTGTTCCTGGGTTCGGTGTCTGCTTGCATCGCCGCCGATGAGGCACGCGCTTCCGAGGAGCGCCTGCTGGGCAGCGCGGACGAGGCGGCACGGTTTGCGGCTTACCAGCCCTTCACGCGCGAGATCTCGGCGAGCGGTGGCGTCTCGGGATCGCTCGATGCCTCGTTGGCGAGAGCGGGCGTTTCGGCGGCCACGATGCTCGAGGCGCGACAGGCACTGGCCAGCGTGCTCAACCTCGATCGTGACGTGCAGGCCGGCGATCGCTTCTATGTCCGCTACGAACAGGCCTTCACCGCCGAAGGCGCGCCGATCGGCATAGGCCGGGTGCTGTGGGCCGAACTGCGCACCAAGGCCAAGGGCACCGTTGCCATCCATCGTTTCCGGACCCACGACAAGACCGAGCGCTTCTGGTTGGCCAATGGCCAGCAGGCGACGCCGCCGTCGATGCGCCTGCCGCTCGACATCGTCTCCGTCTCGTCGGGCTTCGGGTTGCGCGCCGATCCGTTCGACAAGCCACCGCCGGTCTCGGTGTCCGGCAAGCCCGCGCCGATGGGCGGCCCCAAGCGCAGCGCACTGTTGCCGCCCGGCCTGCCGACAGGCGGCGTGAGCGGCATCAGTCCGCCACTGACGGCCAACATGGCCACGCCGCTCGGCGCCGCGTTCGGCC
>DATHNU010000293.1:0-4622 GCA_035485695.1 Reyranella sp.
GCCGGCCTGCTGTGGGGACTTTTCAGCGGGCGGCGCGACCTCAAGGTCTTCTTCCTGTGCTGCGTCCTCGCAGCCGGCGTCTATGGCGGGCTCACCGCCAAGATGTCGATCCTCTACGTCCAGGGCGTGCCGGCGCTGGCCGCCCTGCTGGCCGTGCTGTCGACGCGACCGCCGCGCACGCGGAGCCGGCTGTAGAGGCTCAGGCGGACCGCGGCGCGTAGCCGAAAGCGAATCTCGCGATGTCCTGATGGTTCTCGCCCAGCGCCATCTGGGCGAGCAGCTCGCCGACGCCGGCCGAATGCTTGAAGCCGTGCCCCGAGCAGGGCGAGGCGACGATCACGCGATCGGCGTCGGGATGGCGGTCGATGATGAAGCGGGCGCGGTCGACCTGCGTGTACAGGCAGACCTTGTACTTCACGCAGATGGGCGACAGGCCGGGGAAATACGGCCCGACATAGGTCTCGTACATCTCGCGGATTTCGTCCGGGCCGACGGCGCGCGCCACCGCGTCCGGCGTTGTCGCGGTGTGATCCTGCTCGGTGGCGAGCTTGACGCCTTCCTCCAGGCCGCCGGTGGCGGGGAAACCGTAGATCGGCTGGGGCGCCGGAACCTGCCAGATATAGACGGGAAACCGCTGGGGCGAGAATTGCGCATGCTCCCGGGCGCCATGGGCCCGGAACCAGTAGAGGACCTGGCGCGTCACCTTGAACTGGCCGGCCAAGGCAGGCTTGAGAAAACCGGGCAGCCACGACCCCGCCGCCACGATCAGCTCCTGGGCGTGGTAGGTGCCCTTGTCGGTCTTTACCGTAACCGAGCCGCCCGCTTGGTCGAAGGAGATGACCGTCTCGTTCAGGTGCAGATCGGCGCCCAGCGCCTTGGCCCTGTGCAGTTGGGCGGTGACGCATCGCTCGGGGCGCACGAAACCGCCGACATCGTCGTGGTAGGCCTCGTCGCCATCGGCGACATTGAAGGCGGGATACCTTTGCCTGATCTGCGCCGTGTCGAGAATCTCGTACGCCAGCTTCGCCTTCTGCGCGGCGTCGACGGTTGCGCCCAGGAATTCCGGCACGCTGTGATTGGCCGCCCGTTGCCCCGGTCCGAAAAGGACCAGCAGTCCGTTTTGCGTGAGAAGCTCCACGCCGAGCTCCGCCTCGAGTTCCCGCCAGATCTGGTGCGAGCGCACGGCGAACGCCGTGTATTCCGGCCCCTCGCCGCAGGCGATGCGGGTTATGCGCGTGTCGCCATGGGTCGAGCCGAATTCATGGGGCGGCGCATAGCGGTCGATCCCCAGCACCCGGGCGCCGCGCCGGGCCAGCTGATAGGTGGCGGCGGCGCCCATGGCGCCCAGGCCCAGGACAACGACATCGTACGCGATCGGCATCAACGCCCCCTCAAACGCCGGCGAGATGCCGGGCTCCCCATTTGCGAATCGAATCGATGATCGGCACGAAGCTCTTGCCCATCGGCGTCAGGCGATAGTCGACCTTGGGCGGCACCGTGCCGTAGTCGCGACGGTCGATCAGGCCGGCCGTGGCTAGCGCCTTGAGCTCGCGGCTCAGCACCCGGGGCGCGATCTCCGCCGAGCCGTCGCCGCCGCACAGCAGGCCGCTCCTGATCTCGCCATAGCGCCGCGCGCCGTCCTTGAGGTCCCACAGGATACGGACCTTGTACTTGCCGCTCACCATCTTCTGGAACGCCAGCACCGGGCAGCCGCAGCCCGCAGCCTCGCGCGCCCCGCGCCGTACACTATCATTTTTGTCCATACTTGCGCTCCCGCTCCCATGTCCTAGTGTTTTGCCATCGAGGAGGAACGACATGAAGCAATTTCTCATCAAGTACCGCCACACCGCCGGCACGACGGAGGACTGGCACCGCGAGATCGCGTCGTTCATCGCCTCGCTCGACGGCGATCCGGCGCTCAAGGGCAAGATCAGCTATCGCTGCATGAAGGGCCGCGACGGCACGGACTACTATCACCTCGCCACGGTGTTCGACGACACCGCGCGGGTTGCCTTGCAGGAGCGCGCCTTCTTCAAGCATTACACCGAGGCCACACGGGTCGTCTCCGGCGGTTCGGTCGAGGTCGTGCCCCTGGAGACGATCGCCGAGACGGCCTAGGCTTGTGAAGGCCTGCCGGCGTCCGCACTATAGCGGGCTCCGGGAGGCTCATGCTCATCACCATCGTCCGCCGGGCGCTGCTCGGCACCCTCGCCGCGCTGGGCATCGCCGCGTCATGGATCGCCGGGCCGGCTGCGGCGGGCAGCCTCAACGTCGTGGCATCGTTCACCGCGAAGACCTCCCAGCTCGACGTTGCAACCTTTGCCGACCCGAACCAGAAGCCGTCGACGGTCGGCTTGTTGAGCATCTCCAACAGCAACGCGATCGCGCTCGGCGCCGCCGACTGGAAATCCCTGATCGACCTGGTGCACAAGGCTGCGGCAGCGACCGCGCCAGCCGCCTGGACGGTCGTCGGATCGATCAAGGACGTGTCCAAGGACGTGGCCACACTCACCGTCAGCAGCGGGCCCGGCCTGCGCTTCGTCATCTCCTCGGCCAAGGGCGGCACCGTTACCCATATCCTGCCCAAGGCGGACATCGCGCGCCTGGAAAAGGCGCTGGCCCAGGTGAGCGACGCTCTGTCGAAGTAGCCGCGCTGGCTGTGGAACCAGTCATTCGCGAACCCGTCTCCACACCCAACTCTCGGGTAACAGGGAGAAAAACAGGGAGTTCGTTCCAATTGTCTGCCCAGCCCACCATGACCCTCAGGCAACCCCGATTTTGCGGGATTTCAGCGTAGGTGCCGAAGTTTCAGAACAGGGAGCTCAAAATCAAAGATCAGGGACAGCCTAAGACAAATCAGGGACAGGCTGGAGTATGAGCCGCTGGAACCTGGGGAAAGCAGAATCCGGCAATCGGCCGATGAACTGGCCGGCCCTCGCTCTGCGGGAACGGCGTGCGCGGCGCGGCGGTGACCAACTCGGGCACGGTGCTGCAGACGGGCGGCCGCTCGCTTCTGAGCTTCTGGCACCCTCGACGACATCAACGCTATCAACGCTGGGGGTGCTGACCGCCACCCGCGAGGAGCCCAGGGCGACCCCGCACCCGGTTGAGGCCGGCATCGCGCACCCGTCATTGTGGACAGTTCAGGTCAGCTCGAACGATACCAGCCCGGCTTGGCAACCGACGGCGGCATCGAAAAAAGCCCGTAAACACGTCGGCTGGGGGGTCTTGCACTGCCTAAAGCCTGGGCTATCGTGAACCAGTCACAGGCCTTTCCCCGGCGGGCATTCGCAGAACGCTGGGGTAGGCGGGATATGGATGGCGTCAGCTCGCCGAGCTGAAGTGTTTGTTCCCCTGCGACGCAAAACCTAACTCAGCGGCTCGCTGCCTTCTGGCGGCGCGTGTCCGCGCGGTGAAGCTCGACCAGGAGGAACCGATGTCAGTGCAAGAGAAACACGACCCTCGCGCGACCTATATAGAAGGCGATCGCGGCGAGCGAGACCAAGCCGAGCCGGAAGGCCCGGTGCGCAACGGGGCGCCGCCAACGCGGACTCTACAGATCTCCGAGCGACGTGTAGGAAGCCTGCAGGCTAATCCCCGAAACGCCCGCACACACGATGACAAGCAGATAGAACAAATCGCGGCTTCCATCCGCCGATTTGGTTTCACAAATCCACTGCTCGTCGACGAGCACGGCGTCATCATTGCTGGTCACGGCCGCCTGGCGGCAGCAATCAGGCTCCGCCTGGAAGGGGTGCCCGTAATTGTAGTCGCCGGCCTGTCCGAGGCAGAGCGCCGAGCGCTGGCGCTTACCGACAACAAGATCGCGCTCAATGCCGGCTGGGACGAAGAGATGCTGGCAGGGGAGCTCGAGTTTCTGGCCGACGTGCAAATTGACCTGGACGTATCGATTACAGGCTTCGACACGGTCGAAATCGACTCCATCATTGCGACCAGGAAGAAGGATAGCGAACCAAGTGAAGAGGCTCCGCCACTTCCATCGGGGCCGGCGGTCTCGGAGCCCGGCGACATGTGGATCCTCGGGCCGCAGCATCGCGTTCTTTGTGGAAATGCCCTGGACGAAGGCGCCTACACGGTTCTGATGGGCAGGGACCGTGCCCGGATGTCTTTTCAGGACGCGCCCTACAACCTGCCCATCGACGGGCACGTGAGCGGCCTCGGCAAGGTTCACCATCGCGAGTTCGCGATGGGCGTGGGCGAGATGTCGCCACCGGCATTCACCGAATTTCTGACCCGCGAGCTGTCCCTGACGGCGAAGTACAGCCTCGACGGGGCCATCGTCTTTAGTTGCATGGACTGGCGTCATCTCCAGGAGATGATCGTGGCCGGTCAGGCAGCGCACCTGGAGCTCAAGAACGTGATCGTCTGGGCCAAGGACAACGGCGGGATGGGCGCGTTCTATCGCTCGGCACACGAGTTTGTCTTTGCCTTCAAGCACGGCACAGCCAAGCACGTGAACAACTTCGGACTTGGCGGTGGCGGTCGCTATCGAACAAACGTTTGGCACTACCCCGGTGCTAACACATTTCGCCGCGGCCGCGACGCTGACCTCTCCCTGCACCCAACGGTGAAGCCGATCGCACTCGTGGCCGACGCGATCA
>DATHNU010000294.1:0-4065 GCA_035485695.1 Reyranella sp.
CGAGTGTCTTGGGCCCGCGGGCCGCCAGAAGGATCGGCAGATCCGGCCGGCGCGGCTTGTAGGAGAGCTTCGCATCCTCGACGGCGAAGACCTTGCCCTTGTAGGTGACGGTCTCGCCGGCCAACAGGCCGCGCACGATGGTGAACGTGTCCTCGAGTGCGGCCAGCGTCTTCGCATTGTCGATGCCCAGCCGCCTGATCGGCGCGGCGAGACCTGCGCCGATGCCCAGCGTCAGGCGGCCCTCGGCCAGCTCGTCGAGCGCGCTCGCGTCCATGGCGATCTGTGCGGGATGGCGCAGGAAGGGATTCCAGACGCCCACGCCGAGCTCGATCCGCCGGGTTGCCACGGCGCAGGCCGCGAGCGCCGGCAAGGCGCCACGCTCCAATGGATTCTCGGCGAACCACGCCGACGCGAAACCGTGGGCTTCGGCGGCGACGGCCAGCTCGACGCAACGCTGAGGCGCCAGGCCGCCATGCAGCCGGATGCCCAGCCGCGGCCCATCATCCGCGCCGGACGGCCTTGTCATAGCCTGACCTGCCGCCCGACCTCGAGGAATCGCTCCGGCGGCAGGTCGAAGCGATCGGCCGCGCGCACGGCGTTGCGGTACATGAAGGCGAACAGCATGCGCTGCCACGACCAAAGGCTGGAAGGGTCCTGACCGGGGACCACATCGTCGCGCCCCGCGAAGTATACCGCGTCGTCCAAATGGACCGGACAGCCCAGCTCCTTGGCGCGCCTCAACGCCGTCACCAGGTTCGGGACCTCGACGAAGCCGAAGCGCACGATCACATGCCAGATTCCGTCGCTCATGGCCTGAACCTCGGCGCGGCTTGCTTCGTCAACCCGCGGTGTTTCCTCGAAGATGACGGTCACGGTCACGACCGTTTCCGGAAGTGCCTTCATCTGGGCGACGTGACGGAGCAGCAGCGTCGGAATTCGGCCGGCGGTACGGGTAAAGAACACGGCGGTCCCGGGCACGCGCGCAATGCGGCCGCTCCTGAGCTCGGCGAAGAAGGCATCCGGATCTCCCTCGCCTTCCGCGAGCCTGATGGCGACGGCGCGCACGCCTCTGTGCCAGGTCGTCATGACGGTGAAGAGGACGAGGCCGAACAGCAGCGGAATCCAGCCGCCTTCGGGCACCTTGAGCAGGTTGGCCGCGAAAAACGCGGCGTCGACCGACAGGAAGAGCCCGCTCACCGGCAGCGCCACGAGCAGGGGCCAGCGCCAGATGTCGCGCATGGCGTTGTAGAGCAAGCCCGTGGTGAGAAGCATGGTGGTCGAGACGGCGACCCCATAGGCGCCCGCCAGCCGCTCGGAGCTGCCAAAGCCCCAGGTCAGGGCAAGCGTGCACACCATCATGGCCCAGTTCACGAAGGGCACGTAGATCTGGCCGTACTCGTCGGCCGAGGTCTGGTGGATGTGCACGCCGGGAAACCAGCCGAGCTGCATCGCCTGCCGGGTCAGCGAAAACGCGCCGGTGATGATGGCCTGGCTGGCGATGATGGTGGCCAAGGTTGCCAGGACCACCAGCGGAATGACGGCCCAGTCCGGCGCCAGCTTGAAGAACGGATTGCCCGTGAAGGTCGGATCGTCGATCAGCAGGGCGGTCTGTCCGGCGTAGCTCAGCAGCAAGGCGGGCAGCACCATGAAATACCAGGCGGCGCGGATCGGATCGCGCCCGAAGTGGCCCATGTCGGCATAGAGCGCCTCGGCGCCGGTGATCGCCAGGAACACGCCGCCCAGCACGACGAAACTGTGCCAGCGCTCGTGCACGAGGAAGCCGATGGCATGGCGCGGGTCGATGGCGAGGACGACCTCGGGGTGCCGGACGACGCCCGACAGGCCGAGGACGGCGATGGTCACGAACCACAGCAGCATGATCGGCCCGAAGACCCGGCCGATGCGGGCCGTGCCGCGCGCCTGCGCCCCGAACAGGGCCAGCAGGACAACCAGCGCGGCGGGCACCGTATAGGGCTTGAACGCGTCGGTCAGGACGTTGACGCCTTCGAGCGCGCTCAGGACCGAGATGGCCGGCGTGATGACGCCGTCACCGTAGATCAGCGCCGCCCCGAACAGCCCCATGATCACCAGCACGAGCGCGCTCGACCGGCCGCGCGGGATGGTCCGGCTCGTGACCAGGGACATCAGCGCCAGGATGCCGCCTTCGCCATGATTGTCGGCGCGCATGACGAACAGGCAGTACTTGAGCGAGACCGTGAGGATGAGCGCCCAGACGACGAGGGACAGAAGCCCCATGGCGACGGGGAGCGGCGCCTGGCCGCCGACCGCGCTCACGATGGTCTGGTAGGTGTAGAGCGGGCTCGTCCCGAGATCGCCGAAGACGATGCCGAGGGCCGCCAGCGCGGTCGAGGCGGTGGTGCGCCGGTTGGCGGGCGTGGCGACACCGCCAGCGGGCAAGGACTCGGCGCTCTTCATGCCTGAACCTCCGAAAGCGCTTCGACATGCCCCTGCGCCGGCCCATCGCCGGCGTTCTCCGCCGCTTCCCGCCCGTTATAGAATCTAGTGGGCAGACCCGTCATGCAACTTGGACTTCCATCGCCGCCGGCAGGCCTCGGTCCTGCATTGGAAATTGACGCCCCTTGACGCGACGCCGCCATGTCTAGGCTGCGTCCCGCTTCCGTCATCGCCGGGTGGGGCTGAGGCATCGCATTTGACTTTATTCCGTCATCTTGAGCGAAGCCGGCTTAGCCGAGGAACCTCCCTTGTCGCCGGGCAATAAAAGGTCGTCCACGGTGCCTCGCGGCGCTCGGCTCCCGCCGGGGTGACGGCGTTTTGGGTGCTCGACGGACGGCTGCCGATCAACGGTCGGCGCTGATCGACTGGGCGGCGTGGGTAGAGGGACTGTCGGTACAATGCCGTGTGATGGCCATCCGATTGCGGTGCAAGCGATGTCGTGCCTGATCGCCCGCGCCAGGACGTAACGACCGGCGCGGACAGGGCGTACCCTGTCCGCGCGCGGCCCGGTCGTCATTTCTGATACTGCTCGAACAGCTGCTTGATCCGTTTGGCCGCGTCCTCGGTGGCCTGTTCCGGCGTCATGTTGCGTTGCGTGATATTGGCTTCCGCCTGCGGCCAGATCTGCTCGGACAGCACGGCCGAATAAGCCGGGTTGTAGGACATCCACCACGGCACCGTCGGCTTGATCAGCCCCATATCCACCGCAACCGTGCGGTGGGGGTCCTTCGGGTCGGTCCAGTACGGATCGTTCTTCACGATGGAGGCCATCACCGGCAGATAGCGCGCGCGGGTTTCCTTCAGATAGGCGTTGAGGTTCGCCGGCTGGATGAAATCCCGCAGCAGCGCCTTGGCGCCGTCCACGTTCTTCGACCCTTTGGGGATGATGGTGGGCGAAATCGCCAGCAGGCTCGCCACCGGCTTGCCGTCGTTGCCCAGGGGGACGCCGCGCGTGAGGATCTCCTTGTAGTAGAGATCGGGCTTGTCCATCTGCGCGGCGGCGATCGAGATGGTGGCGTTGGGGGTCATCACGATCTGTCGGGCGAAGAAGGCGTTGTTGTTGTCGACATCGCCCCAGTTGATCGCCCCGGGCGGCACATAGCCTTTCTTGAACGGCGTCGTCAGCCGCTCCAGCGTCGTGGTCGCCGCCTGGCGCACGGCGGGATCGTCGATATTCAGCTTGCCGTCCGGCGTGACGATGCCGACGCCGCCATAGCTGACCAGGAACTGGTGAAACAGATTGCCGGCATCCGCCTCCTTCGCCGCCATCGAATAGCCGAGGCCGAAAATGCGCTTGCCCTTGGAGCGCAGTCTGTCCTGCACGGTCTGGAAAAAATCGTAGAATTTGTCCTGCGTGTTCGGCATGTCGGTCGCGCTGAAGCCGGCTTCCTCCACCAGCGGGAGCCAGAACGAATTCATCAGCGAGGAGCCTTTGGTCGGCACGCCGTAATACGAATATTTCTTTTGCTTGGCGTTATAGAGGCGCGCGCTGATCAGCGCGGTTTCCGTGAACTCGGCCTTCTGCGACTCCACGACATCGGAGACATCCTCCAACTGATCGTTCCAGGCCGCGCGCGGCACCAGGAAGCG
>DATHNU010000295.1:0-4344 GCA_035485695.1 Reyranella sp.
GAGGCGGTGAAGGGGCACCTGGCGAACTTCCGCATGCCCGACTTCATCACCGAGTTCAAATTCCGCGACGATCCGCTGCCCTACGATCCCACCTTCACCAGCGCCTCGTTCAGCCCCTACAACTATCTCGACGAGATTCCCAAGAGCGTGGCGGTCTATGCCATCTCGGGCTGGATGGACGGCGCGGGCTACGCCAACGGCGCGCTGTCGCGCTTCCTCACGCTGCCCAACGCCCATCGTCGCCTCATGCTGGGCCCGTGGGACCACGGCGCGCGGGTCAACGCCTCGCCTTGGCGCGCGCGGGTCGAGCCTGAGCTCCCGGTGCTGGGCGAGGTGCTGCGCTTCTTCGACGAACATCTGGCCGGTCGCAGCGGCACCGGCCTCGACGAGGAGGATCCCATCCATTATTTCACCGTACACGCCGAGGAATGGCGCGCGGCCAAAAGCTGGCCGCCGCTCAAAGGCAGCCGTCAGTTCTTCACCGCGCCCGGCCGCCAGCTCGCGGCGGCGCGGCCGAACGACGGCACGTCGGATCCGTTCCAGGCCGACTTCACGCTCGGCAGCGGCACGGAGACCCGCTACGAGCGCATCGCCGGCATCGACGCCGCGTCGTACTACGCCGACTGGAGCGAGCGCGAAGGCAAGCTGCCGGGCTTCACCACCCAGCCGCTCGACAAGCCGCTCGAGATCGCGGGGCATCCCGTGGTGTCGCTGTGGCTGTCCTCGAGCGAGCCCGATGCCGCGCTGTTCGTCTATCTCTCCGAGGTCGAGGCCGACGGCACGTCGCGCTACGTCACCGAGGGCGTGCTGCGCGCCATCCATCGCGCCGAGGCGCCGGCGCCGCGCAACTACCGCACGACCTGGCCGTGGCGCAGCTATGCTCGCAAGGACGCCAAGCCGATGCCGGCCGGCGAGCCGCAGCTCCTGCGCTTCGCCCTCCTGCCCACGGCCTGGCGCTTCGCGGCCGGCAGTCGCCTCAGGCTTTCCATCGCCGGCGGCGACGCCGATCACTTCGTGCAGACGCCGCATGGCCGGCCGCCGCTGCTGACCTTGCTGAACGGCGGCGAACGCGCAAGCGTGCTGGAGCTGCCGACGAGCGAAGCATGAGCCGTCAGATGACGGAATAAAAGAAGGAGGCACGTCATGCGCAGCTCGGTCTGGTTCGTCATCGCGGGACTGATCGCGGTCGCGGGCTTTGCCGGGGCGGTGATCTACCTGGTGCCGCGCCTGGCGGCGGCGGATGCGGGCATGATGCGGGTCGTGGTGCCGGGCAATGCCCTGCTCGTGTTCGACAAGCCCGGCCCCTACATGATCTATCACGAGAAGAAGAGCACGGTGGACGGCCGCTACTATGCGTCGGACAATGTCGACGGCCTCAGCCTCGGTCTCACGGCCGACGAGACGGGCGCCCAGGTGAAGCTGATCGAGCCCAAGATGGCGGCGAGCTATTCGATCGGCAATCGCAGCGGCAGCTCGATCTACGCCTTCACCCTCGACCGGCCGGGCCGCTACCGGCTGGCGACGAACCTGGCCGGCGGCCGCGGCGATCCCAAGGCCGTGCTGGCGATCGGGCAGGGCACGGTCGGCGCGCTGTTCGCCACGATCTTCGGCGCCATCGCCATTTCCTTTGCCGGCCTCGGCATCGCCGCGGCCATCGTGTTTACGGTTTTGTGGCATCGCTCGAAGGCGGCGAGACGATTGGCACCCGAGTAAGTGCGGCGCTGGTGTGCCGCCGTATGTCCCGCCATTCATTGCGTCATCCCGAGCGAAGCCGAAGGATCCCGCTCGCTCATGCTCTTCCTCATTGCCGGGAGCGCGCCACTGCACGCGGAGTACTCTCCGCGCTTAGTGGCGCTCATACGGAGCGCGGACCTCCTCAGGTCGGGGGTTACCCCGACCGAGTCCGCTCATGAACATGATGCGGACCTGGAGGTCCGCGCTCCGATTGAGAAGACATGCCACGCAGTGGCGCGCTCCCAGCAATGACTTGATTCCAAACGATCGGTACGTGCTCTAATCTGTCGGCGCACGTTCGCAGGGCCAGGGGGAATTCCATGAGCATCTCACGTCGCACCGCTTTGGGCGGCCTGCTGGTTGCGGGCATCGCGGGTCCGCTTCGCGCCGCCGACTGGCCGACGCACGCCATGAGCTGGCTCGTGCCGTTCCCACCCGGCGGATCGAACGACATCTTCGCCCGCCCCGTGGCGGCGCATGTCGGCGAGAGACTGGGCCAGCCCGTCGTGGTCGACAATCGCGGCGGCGCCGGCGGCACCATCGGCGGCATGGTGGCGGCGCGCGCCACGCCCGACGGCTACACCCTGCTGGTCGGCAACACCGGTCTCACTTTTGCCAACGTGGTCTATGCCGAATCGGGCTTCGACCTGCAGCGCGACTTCACGGCGCTGAGCCTGCTGGCCCGCGTGCCGGTCGCGCTGGTGGTCAATCCCGCGAAGGTGGCCGCCAAGGATCTCGCGGGGTTCCTGGCGGCGGCGCGCCAGGCGCCGGGCACGATCAACATCGGCTCGTCGGGGCTGGGCACCATCCCGCATCTTGCCATCGAGCTCCTGCAGCAGCGCGCCGGCATCAGGCTCAACCACGTGCCCTATCGCGGCGGCGGACAGGCGCTGCAGGACGTGGTGTCGGGCCAGATCGACGCGATGTTCACGCCGCTCAGCACCATCGTGTCCTACGTGCAGTCGGGCCGGCTGCGCGCGCTGGCCGTCGCGTCGCGCCAGCGCCAGCCGATCCTGCCCGACCTGCCGACCTTCACCGAGGCGGGCATCGCCGATTTTCGCGTGAGCTCGTGGTATGGCCTGTTCGCGCCCAAGGCGACGCCGGCTGCGCCGCTCGACATTCTTCATGGCGCAATCCAGGCGGCGCTGGATAGCGACGACATCAAGAAGATCTGGGCCGAGCAGGGCGCCACCGTCACCCTGGAAAGCCGCCAGGCCTTCGCCGACTTCGTGACGGAAGAGGTCGCGCGTTGGACGGCGATCGCGAAGGTCACCGGCATTCCGATGGAGTGATTGCGCCATTGCGATCATGGCTGGGGGCGCGCCACTCCAGTGGCGCGGTTCATGAGAAGACGCGCCACTGGAGTGGCGCGCCCCCAGCGAAGAGCAGGGCTACCGCATATGGCAATTCCCGTCGTCTCGACCGGAGCGCGAAGCGCGGAGCGGAGAGACCTTCTCTCAACAATAAGCGGCTTATCGTTGAGAGAAGGTCTCTCCACTCGGGCCTTCGGCCCTCGGTCGAGACGACGGAAGTAGTCATATGCGATAGCGCCCAGCGAAGAGGGAGGAAACGATGAAAGTCACGGGCTACGAAGTCTTCAAGTGCGACGCGGGATGGCGGACCTTCTCGTTTCTCAAGATCGTCACGGCCGACGGCGTCATCGGCTGGTCGGAGTACAATGAGAGCTTCGGCAGTCCCGGCCTCTCGGGCGTGATCGAGGCGATGATGCCCGGCGTGATCGGCATGGACCCGATGGACATCGAGCTGGTCAACGCCGTCCTCGCCACGCGGTCGACCCAGTCGCGCGGCGGCGTCGTGCGCCAGGCCGTGGCCGCCATCGAGAACGCGCTGCTCGACATCAAGGGCAAGGCGCTGGGCGTGCCGGTCTACCAGCTGTTCGGCGGCAAGCTGCGCGAGCGCATCCCGGTCTACTGGTCGCATTGCGGCTCCTACCGCATGCGCAATCCGGAGATCGTCGGCACGAAGCCGGTGCGGACCTACGAGGATTTCACCAAGGTCGGCGAGGAGGTCAAGGCGCGGGGCTTCACCGCCTGCAAGACCAACATCGCGATCGAGATCGACGGCACGGTCACGGCCTACCGGCCGGGCTTCGTGGTCGGCCGCGGCTTCCCCGAGCGCAACTGGGACGCCTTCATCGCGCGCAGCGCCGCCCGCACGGTCGAGGCCTTCCGCCAGGGCGTCGGGCCCGATGTCGGCATCATGCTCGACACCAACTTCCACTTCCGCACCGAAGGCTTCCGGCGCATCGCCGACGCGGTGGGGCCGGCCAAGCTCACCTGGCTCGAACTGGACGCGCACGATCCGAAGTCGATCGCGCTGCTGCGCCGCGACGCGCCCTGCCCGATCGCCTCGGGCGAGACGCTGCTGGAGCGCCGCGACTTCCGGCCCTACTTCGAGGCCTACGCCTTCGACACCGCGATCGTCGACGTGATCTGGAACGGCTTCTACGAATCGCTCAAGATCGCGGCGATGGCCGACGTCTACGAGGTGAACGTGGCGCCGCACAATTTCTACGGCCACCTCGCCAGCGCGATCAGCGCCCACTTCTGCGCCGCCGTGCCCAACTTCCGCATCATGGAGATCGACATC
>DATHNU010000296.1:0-3753 GCA_035485695.1 Reyranella sp.
TGGCCGGTATTGGCGTTGCGCAGGTCGGCGCCGATGCAGCGGAAGCCGTCCTTGGCGAATTCCTTCATGGCGTTGAAAGGATGGCTGGTGTCCAGCCCGGCGATCGTCGAGTTAAGCCCGCCGCCCGGAATGACCAGCAGCGGATAGCCCGAGCCCATCTCTTCGTAATGGATGCGGACGGGGCCTCTTTCATAGATCGGCATGGCGCTTCCTCCTTTTGAGGGACGGTGCCACGCCGTCGCGCACGGCTCAACCCGCGATATCCGCCGGGAACGTGGGCCGCAGGCCGGGAAGAGTTTCTGCGCAGCATGGTGCGCAGAAACTCGAAACGTTAAATCGGTTAAAAGACGTACTTGACTTTTATCGTAGTAATACTATTTAGACTGAGGAAAGCCGTGGAAACTGCGGAGATGATCATGCGTGGCTGGCTGTGCCTCCTAAATGGAAACACACCCTCTGGGTGAGACAGACACACGAGGGGGCAGAAAGGGCGGAAGGGTCGGAAACCCCCGGGGCAGGCGGTCTGCGCCGCCTGAGCGGCGGCAGCGCCGGCAAATACCCGGCGCGAGAACAGGAGCGCATTTTTGCCGTCTCAGCCAAGGGGTGCACCCCGGTCGCTGATTGGCGAAGCACTAGCGGAAATTGCGGAAATTGCGGAAAATGCCGAAAGTACCACTTAACCTTCCCAGGCATCCGTTTCTATCGTGCCGTGCCCGTCAGCCGTCGCACCACGTCGAGCTGGATGGCCGCGGCCTCGACCATCTGGGCGATCGGCACCGATTCGTTGGCGGCATGGCCCTGCGCGCCCGAGCCAGGCCCGAAATTGATGATCTCGATGCCGTCGTCGGCGTAGTAGCGGCCGTCGCTGACGCCGGTGGCGTTGAGGAATTTTACCTTGCGGCCGGTCTCGGCCTTCACCGCCGCCTCGAAGGCGCCGACGGCCGCGCCGTTCTCGGGCGCGAAGAAGCCGTTGGTGCCGGTCAGGAACTCGACCGTGTACAGGCTCTTCGGTTCGCCCACGCTGTCGACCACGCGCTTCAGCTCCTTGAAGGCGTCCTTCACCTTTTCGTCGGGCAGCAGGCGGCGGTCGATCTCGACGGTGCAGGCCGACGGCACGACGTTGGTGTTGTGGCCGCCATGGAACATGCCGATGTTCACCGTCGACTTCATGGCGCCCGTGACGCGCCTGGCCAGCGCCTTGTCGTAATGCGCTTGCAGCGCACCCACCAGGCGCATCATGCGCAGGATGGCGTTGTCGCCCGCCGACGGGTTGCCGGCATGCGCCGCCTTGCCCCTGGTGGTGATCTTCGCCCACATCACGCCGCGCTCGGCCACGATCAGGTTGTTCTCGGTCTGCGCCCCCAGGATCAGCGCATCGGGCCGCACCTTGCCGCTCTTGCGCAGGAATTCCATGCCGTCCGGCCCGAGATTCTCCTCGTCGGCCACGAAGGTGAACAGGAGCTCGCCCCGGGCCGGTCCGCCGCGGCGCGCGATCTCCTCGGCGAGCCAAAGCTGCACCGCCATGCTGCCCTTGCAGTTGCCGGCGCCCAGCCCATGGACCAGCCCGCCTTTGACCAGCGCCTTGAAGGGATCGCTCTTCCAGTTGGCCCGCTCGCCCACGCCCACTGTGTCGACATGGGCATTGAAGGCGACGACCGGCCCACGGCCTTTGCCCTTCATGCGGGCGACGACATTGTCGACGCCCTTGCTCTTGGCCGCGATCTCGACCTTGTAGCCCGCCTTCTTCAGGCGCCGTGCCGCATAGGCGCAGATCTCGACCGAGGTGCCGGGCGGGTAGGGGCTTGGCAGCGCGATCAGGTCGGAGAGGATGGCGACGAGGTCGGAGGCGATTTTCTTGGGCACGATGTTTCCTTCAACATAATTGTCATCCCGAGCGCAGCGAGGGACCTTTGCTCATGGCTTCAAAGGCCCCTCGCCGCGCTCGGGGTGACAGCGGTGATGTTCGAGCGACATCGACGCTCAACGATTCGCCAGCTCCACCAGCACCTCGACCAGCACGCGCACGCCGGCGGCGAGGTCGGCGGGGGTGGCGTTCTCGATCTCGTTGTGGCTGATGCCATGCTCGCAGGGCACGAAGATCATGCCGGCCGGGCAGAGCGTGGCGATGTGCATGGCGTCGTGGCCGGCGCCCGACGGCATGTCCATGTTGCTGAGCCTGAGCGCATCGGCCTTGGCGCGCACCAGGTCGATTACCTGCAGATCGAAGTCGGTCGGCGCCACCGCCGTCACCCGGTCGATCCGCGCCGTGCAGGGCGCGGCGCGCGCCGCCACGATGGCCAACAGCGTCTGCTCGTGCGCCTCCAGGATTTCTTCCGAGGGGTGGCGCATATCGACCGTGAAGCTCGCCTTGCCCGGCACGGTGTTGGGCGAACCGGGATAGACCTCGACCCGCCCGATGGTGAAGCGCAGCGTGTCCTGGGCATCGGTCGTGGCCTCGTACATCGCCGCGGCGATGCGCGTGGCGGCCGCGAAGGCATCCTTGCGCGCGGCGCGCGGCGTCGTGCCGGCATGCGCTTCCTCACCGTTCACCTCGACGATGTAGCGCCGGCTGCCCTGGATGCCGGTGACGACGCCGATGGTCTTGCGCGCAGTCTCCAGCCGCGGACCCTGCTCGATATGGACTTCTACATAGCCGTCGAGCGCGAAGCCCGGCTGGCCCTCGCGCATCGGCGCCGGCGCGGCTTTCAGCGTCTCGGCCAGCGCTTCCTTCAGCACGACGCCCTTCCAGTCCTTGACCGTCAGCATGTCGTCGAGCCTGTTGCGGCCGGCGAACACCGCCGAGCCCATGGCGCCGGGCTGGAAGCGCGAACCTTCCTCGTTGGTCCAGGCGACGGCGATCAGCGGCCGCCTGGTCCGGAGGCCGGCATCCTCCAGCGCTTCCAGCGCCTCGAACGCGGCCAGCACGCCGTACATGCCGTCGAAGCGCCCGCCGGTCGGCTGGCTGTCCATGTGTGAGCCGCTCATCACCGGCAGCGCGGCAGGCTCGCTGCCCTCGCGCCGCACGAAGAGATTGCCGATGGCGTCGGTGAACAGCGAAAAGCCGCGCGCCTTCGCCCAGGAAGCGAGCAGGTTTCGCGCCGCCGCATCCTCGGGCGACAGCGCCTGGCGGTTGACGCCGCCTTTTGGCGTGCCGCCTAGCTTCGCCATGTCGGCATGCCGTTGCCACAGACGGTCCTCGCGCACCGCGCCCGCGACGCTCATGTCTCCTCCCCGATCTTGTCGCGCGAGCTATAGCGGCGGCATAGTCGCTCTTCAATCGTCGGCATTTCCGGGGGACCTCTGCCATGCACAATCATCTCGACCGCAACCTCATCGGCTACGGCGCCGAGACGCCCGACCCGCAATGGCCGGGCGAGGCCCGCATCGCCGTGAGCTTCGTGCTGAACTACGAGGAGGGCGGCGAGAACAATATCCTGAACGGCGACTCGGCCTCCGAGGTCTTCCTGTGCGAGACGCCGGGCGGCACGCCGATCCAGGGCGGCCGCGACCTCTCGATCGAATCGCAGTTCGAGTACGGCAGCCGCGCCGGCTTCTGGCGCATCCTGCGGATCTTCGCCGAACGCGACATGCGCTTCACCTCGTGGGCGGTCGGCCGCGCGCTGGAGCTGAACCCCGCCGCCGGCAAGGCGATGGCCGAGGCCGGCCACGAGGTGGCGAGCCACGGCTGGCGCTGGATCAACTACAAGGACTTCACCCTCGAGCAGGAGCTCGATCACATCAGCAAGACGGTGG
>DATHNU010000297.1:0-4090 GCA_035485695.1 Reyranella sp.
CCGCGAATCCGCGGCAGGTCGGCGGCGAACGCCCGCGTGATGGCCTGGGCTTCGCGGAACAGCTCGTCGTCGGACGGAATGCTCTCCGCGGCGAACGGCAAGGTGCCGCGGAGATGCTCGCTCAGCGCCGGCAGCGCCTTCGCCAGCACGCCGGCCACGAACTCGTCGATCATCTCCGGCGTCACCGCGCCCTGGGCGTTGCCGAGCTTGCCCCCGAGCCTGCCGTAATGGGCGGGAAACAGCGCCATGGTGAGCTGCGCCAGCGTCTCGACGATCTCTTCGCGCGACGGCGGCGGCCGTACCGGGCCGCGATAGCGGACATTGTGCAGCACGTCGCGCGACTGGCGCAGCCCGGCGACGATCGAAACGACATCGAAGTCGGCGGGCGCAGTGATCGCAGAGTCCGGCATGGCTTCCTCGGGTTTGATGCAGGCTTGAGTCGCATGGCGCAGTCGATGCTTCAATCACAACACACGATCCGGCGGCGCAGATTGGCAAGATCTGCTTCGAATGGCGTCCAGGGAGAAAGAATTCACTCCGGGGACACCCGACCTCAGGGAGACATCGTACGATCGAGGTCGGGAGAACAGCGAGATTGGTTCACGGCTCGAATGAGGTTTGCTTCTGCGAACTGCTCCCGCGTCATGTTCTTCCGGACCGCGAGCGTCTCGCTCGCTCAGGCGGCGAACAGGCGGATCTTGGCGAGCCGGACCGGCAGCATGTCGCCTTTGGTGACGGGGGAGTCGAGCGGCAGCTCGATCTCGACGGTCGGCAGGCCGGGGCCCAGCACCAGCTCGGCGCGCCGCGCCGGCCCGGTGCGGCGCACCGCGACCACCTGCGCACGGATCGCATCCGACGCGCCGTCGGCCAGGGCGAAGTCGCGCGGCCGCACGAACAGCTCGGCCGGGCCCGTGATGGTGTCCTCCGAGGTCGGGATCGAATGCGGCCCCAGCCGGATCAAGTGGCCCCTCGCATCGACCGGCAGGCGCACCGCCTCGCCGACGAAACCGGCGACGAACGGCGTGGCCGGCTGGTCGAGGATCTCGTCGGGCGTGCCGACCTGATCGACCTTGCCGCGGTTGAAGATCGCCACCCGGTCGGCGAGCTCGAGCGCCTCCTCCTGGTCGTGGGTGACGAACAGGGTGGTGTGGCCCGTGCGGTCGTGGACGTCGCGCAGCCAGCGCCGCAGGTCGCGGCGCACCTTGGCGTCGAGCGCGCCGAACGGCTCGTCGAGCAGCAGCACCCGCGGCTCGACGGCCAGCGCGCGCGCCAACGCGACCCTCTGGCGCTGGCCGCCCGACAGCTGGGCGGGATAGCGCTTGCCCATGCCGCCGAGCTGCACGAGGTCGAGCAGGTCGCCGACGCGGCGGTCGATCTCGCCCGCCCGCGGCCGTTCGCGGCGCGGCCGCACGCGCAGCCCATAGGCGATGTTGTCGGCCACGGTCATGTGGCGAAACAGGGCGTACTGCTGGAACACGAAACCGACGCGGCGGCGGCGCACCGGAACGCGCGTGGTGTCCTCGTCGCCGAACAGGATGCGCCCGGCGGTCGGCATCTCCAGGCCGGCGACGAGGCGCAGGAAGGTCGTCTTGCCCGAGCCGGAAGGACCCAGCAGCGCCATCAGCTCGCCGGCAGCAACCTCGAGATCGAGCCCGGCAATGGCCGGCGTCTCGCCGAACGACTTCGCGAGGCCCTCGGCCGTGATGGCGACGGCGGCGTCGCGGTCGACGCCGGGGTCAGTGCCGTCGGGCGGGGGAGAGGACGTCGCCGTGTCGCCATTCGAGGAGGGACTTTGCGCCCAAAGTGACGAGGGCGAGGCCTGCCAGAAGCGAGGCGACGGCGAAGGCAGCGACGAAGTTGTACTCATTATAAAGGATCTCCACCTGGAGCGGCATGGTGTTGGTGAGTCCGCGGATATGGCCGGAGACGACCGACACCGCGCCGAATTCGCCCATGGCGCGCGCGTTGCACAGCAGGACGCCATAGAGCAGCGCCCAGCGCACGTTGGGCAAGGTCACCGTGAGGAAGGTGCGGAAGCCGGAAGCGCCCAAGGTCAGCGCCGCCTCCTCGTCGGCCGTGCCCTGCTCCTGCATCAGCGGGATCACCTCGCGGGCGATGAAGGGAAAGGTGACGAAGATGGTGGCCAGCACGATGCCGGGCACGGCGAAGATGATCTTAAAATCCCAGTCGTCGACCAGCGGGCCGAGCAGGCCCTTGGCGCCGAACAGCAGGACATAGACCAGGCCCGAGACGACCGGCGACACCGAGAACGGCAGGTCGATCAGCGCGTTCAGCACGCTCTTGCCGGGAAACTCGAACTTGGCGATCGCCCACGCAGCCGACAGGCCGAACACCAGGTTGAGCGGCACCGCGATGGCCGCCACCAGGAGCGTCAGGCCGATCGCCGACTGGGTGTCGGGATCGTCGAAGCTGGCGAAGAAGGCTGCCGCGCCGCGCCGCAGCGCTTCGGAGAAGACGGCGAGCAGGGGCAGGACGAGGAACAGCACGAGGAAGCCCACCGCGACCGCGATCAGCGTCCAGCGCACCAGGCGGCCCTCGCCGAAGACGCCGTCAGGCATGGCCGAACCTCCGCCGGCTGAAAGCCTGGATCGAGTTGATGGCCAGCAAAGCGGCGAAGGAGATCACCAGCATCACCGTGGCGATGGCCGACGCGCCGGCATAGTCGAACTCTTCCAGCCGGGTGACGATCAGCAGCGGCGCGATCTCCGACACGAACGGCATGTTGCCGGCGATGAAGATCACCGAGCCGTACTCGCCGACGGCGCGGGCGAAGGCCAGCGCGCCGCCGGTCAGCAGGGCCGGCACCAGGGCCGGCAGCACGACGCGGAACACGGTCTGGGCGCGCCCGGCGCCCAGGGTCGCCGAGGCCTCCTCGACCTCGCGCTCGAAATCCTGCAGCACCGGCTGCACGGTGCGCACCACGAAGGGCAGGCCGATGAACACCAGGGCGATGAAGATGCCGAGCGGCGTGAAGGCGATCTTGATGCCCCACGGTGCGAACAGGGCGCCGATCCAGCCGTTGGGGGCGTAGAGCGAGGCCAGCGCAATGCCGGCGACGGCGGTGGGCAGCGCAAAGGGAAGATCGACGGCGGCATCGAGAATGCGGCGGCCGGGAAAGTCGTAGCGCACCAGCACCCAGGCCACGATCGCGCCGAAGACGACATTGACCAGAGCGGCGGCGGCCGAGATGAAGAAGCTCACCTGCAGCGCCGCCAGCACGCGCGGCGTGGTCGCCACCCGCCAGATGCCGTCGATGCCGAGCGCACTGGCGCGCCAGACCAGCACGGCGAGCGGGATCAGGACGATCAGCGAGAGGTAGCTGACGGCAAATCCGAAGGTGATGCCGAAGCCCGGCAGCACGCTGGGCCTGGCGATCGACGGCGTCCAGCCGCGGAGGATCGCGACGCTCATCGCGTGGCCGGCTTGCCGCCGGGATTATAAATCTGGTCGAACGTGCCGCCCTCGGCGAAATGCTCGGCCTGCGCCTTGGCCCAGCCGCCGAACGCCTGGTCGACCGTGACCAGCCTGATCCTGGGGAAGCGGGCGAGGTCGACCGGGTCGGCGGACTCGGGCTTGCTCGGCCGGTAGAAGTTCCTGGCGACGATCTTCTGGGCGGCCGGCGTGTAGAGAAAATCGAGATAGGCCTCCGCCACCTTGCGCGTGCCGCGCTTGTCGACCACCGCGTCGACCAGCGAGACCGGTGGCTCGGCCAGGATCGAGAAGTCCGGCACGACGATCTCGAACTTGTCGGCGCCGAACTCCTGCAACGTGAGAAACGCCTCGTTCTCCCAGGCGATCAGCACGTCGCCGACGGCGCGCTGGGCGAAGGTGGTGGTCGAGCCGCGCGCCCCGGAATCGAGCACCGGCACGTTCTTGTAGATCGCCTCGACGAACTTGCGCGCCACTGCCTGATCGCCCCCCGCTTTATCGTTTCGTGTGCGGTCGAGCTCGTAGGCCCAGGCGGCGAGGTAGTTCCAGCGCGCGCCGCCCGACGTCTTGGGATTGGGCGTCACGACCGAGACGCCCGCCTTGGCGAGATCCGGCCAGTCCTTGATGGCCTTGGGGTTAC
>DATHNU010000298.1:0-6105 GCA_035485695.1 Reyranella sp.
CCCTGCCAGCCGCTGTCGTTCGACTTCACGATGGCGAACGCCTACCCGTTCTACAGCCATTCCGCCTTCGATCCGATCAAGGCCTACACGCCGGAGCAGCTCAAATCGGTGTTCCGCGATCCATCGTGGCGCGCCAAGTTCCGCGAGAACACCAAGAATCCGCGGCCCGGCATGATCTTCCAGGGCAACTGGGATCGCGTGATGGTGGCCGTCGCCCATAAGGCGTCGAACGCCAAGTACGTGAACCGCTACGCCGCGGAGATCGCCAAGACCGAGCATCGCGATCCGCTGGACGTCATGCTCGATCTCAGCCTCGACGAAGACCTCGAGACCGCCTTCCTCGGCCGCTTCCTCAATGTCGGCGACGAGGGCGTGGCGCGGCTTTTGAAGCACGAGGCCGGCGTGGTGGCGCTCTCCGATGCCGGCGCCCATCTCATCTATATGTGCGATGCAGGCTTTGGCCTGCACTTCCTGGCCCACTGGGTGCGCGAGCGCGGCGATTTCGATCTGGTCGAAGGCATCCGCCGACTGACCAGCCATCCCGCCGATCTCTACGGCATCCAGAATCGCGGCCGCCTTGCCGTCGGCGCCCAGGCCGACCTGCTGCTGTTCGATCCGACCACGGTCGGAATCAGCCCCGCCGAGAGGATCGCCGACCTGCCGGGCGGCGGCCGGCGCACCATCCGCCGGCCGACCGGCGTGCACGGCGTGTTCTGCAACGGCGTCAAGACGTTCGACGGCAAGAACTATGTGAAGCACGCCAAGGGACCCGGCCACGTGCTCGACCGCTTCAACAACTCGCAAGGGCAGCACAGCGCCATCGCCGCGCAATGACGCCCAAGCTGTCGGGACGACAAGAGGAGATGCTTCCCGGACTTTGTCCGTCAGTATAGGTTTTTCATAATAATTCGCCTGGGAGGGCGCGCCATGTCGACGATCATGAGAATCAACAGCCGGAATGTGTCCGGCATCCGCCGCCGCAGCCTCGTGAAAGGCGGCATGGCCGGCATTCTCGCCAGCGGCCTTGCGCCCCTTGCCGCCCGCGCCGAAGCCAAGAAGCTGGTGATGGCGCATCTCAACGCCGTACCGGAATCGGCGGCCGTCGCCTTCGACTGGCAGGCGAAGGAAGTGCGCGAGCGCTCGCACGGCGAGCTCGACATGCAGTTCTTCGGCTCGACCTTGATCAGCAAGGAACTCGAGATCATGAACGCAGTAAAGTCGGGCAACATCGCCATCGGCAATCCCGGCGGCGCCGCGGCCACCGTGTTTCCCGAGATGGGCGTGTTCCTGGTGCCCTACCTCGTGCAGAGCTACGACCAGGCCTACAAGATGTTCAACGGCAAGATCGGCGATGCGCTCGATAAGCAGTTCCAGGAAAAGTACAAGCTGAAGACCCTATGCTTCTTCGACTACGGCTTCCGCCATTTCTGGACGTCCAAGAAGGCGATCAAGGAGCCCAAGGACCTGCGCGGCGCCAAGATCCGCGTGCAGCAGGCCAAGGTGTTCGGCGACACCATCAATGGCCTGGGCGGCAACGCCGTGCCGATGGCGTGGGGCGAGGTGATCTCGGCCGCCAAGTCGGGCGTGATCGACGGCGGCGACCTGCCGATCGTCAACCAGATCGCACTGAAGATCTACGAGGTCTCGAAATACTGCTCGATGACCTTCCACAACTATGGCCCGACGCTCAACACCATGAACCTCGCGGTGTGGGAGGGGCTCAGCGACCCGCACAAGAAGCTGATGCTCGACACCAGCCGCGAGGCGCAGACCAAGTGCCGCGAGCTCACCGAATCGGTCGACAACTTCGCCGCCGCCAAGAAGGAGCTCGAACCCAAGGGCATGACGGTCGTCGAAGCCGACGTCGACGCCTTCAAGAAGGTGGCGCAGGAGAAGATCTGGCCTGCCTACAAGCAGCAATATGCCGGCCTGTGGGACCAGATCGTGGAGTTCAAGGCCTGATGTCGTCCCGAGCGAAGCGAGGGAGCTTTGAGGCCACAGGAAAGGTCCCTCGGCCTGCGGCCTCGAGATGACAGCTTCTGTGTCTCGCTTCATCCGCGACATTCCCAAGTTCGTCGTTTCGTTCCTGCTGGTTGCCGCCATCGTCAACCTGCTGATCGGCGTGTTCCTGCGCTACGTCATGATCGAGGTGACGGACTGGCTCGACGTCGATCCGATCCGCTTCACCTGGGTCGAGGAAGTGGGCGAGATGCTGCTCGCCTGGCTCACCTTGATCGGCGCGGCGATCGGCGTGCGTGAGCGCACGCACTTCACCCTGCATGTGCTGCATCTGTCGCCGGCGGCCAAGCTCTGGGTCGATCGCATCCATCATGTATTGATCGCGATCTTCGGCGGGCTGGCCGCCTGGTACGGCGTCAAACTCTGCCTGCTCAACCGCACGCTGGCCACGCCGGGGCTCGAGATCAATCTCGCCGTGCTCTATGCCTCGGCAGTCGTGGGCGGCGTCCTGCTGGTCGTCTATGCCGTCTCCATGATCGTGTCGCCGCCACCCCGCGATCATGCGATCGTGCCGCTGGAAGTCAGGGCCGAATGATCCTCTTTGTGGTGGCGGCGATCTTCGTCGTCCTGATCGTCTTCTCCATGCCCATCGTGTTCGCGCTCGGCGTCTCGGGCGTGGCCGGCCTCGCGATCGGCGGCTACGACATGCAGGTGCTGGCCTCGAGCATGGTGTCGGGCTCGCAGAGCTGGGTACTGCTCGCCATCCCGGCCTTCGTCTTCGCCGGCGGCCTGATGGAAAAATGCGGCATGAGCCATGCCCTGGTCGATTTCGCGCGCGCCCTGGTCGGCTGGGTCAAGGGCGGGCTGGGCATGTCGGTGATCGTGGTCGCCTATTTCTTCTCCGACATCTGCGGCTCGAAGATGGCCGAGGTCTCGGCGCTGGGCTCGACCCTGATGCCGCCGCTCACCAAGGCGGGCTACAAGCGGCAGGATTCGGCGTCGCTGATCGCCGCCGGCACGGCGATGGGCATGCTGGTGCCACCCGCCATCTTCATGATCGTGATCGCCCAGGTCACCAACACCTCGGCGGTGGCGCTGTTCCTGGCGGGCTTCGTGCCGGCGGCCAGCATCATGGTGTGCCTCATGGTGCTGGTCTATTTCCGCGCCCGCAAATACGACTGGCCGGTCGATACGCGGCCCAACCCGCAGTTCCTGTGGAACTCGGCCAAGCGCGCCGCCGTGCCGCTGGTCATCCCCATCGTGATCCTGGGCGGCTTCTTCCTCGGCATCTTCACCGCCACGGAAGCGGGCGCCGTCGTGACGGGCTACGCCTTCATCGCCGCGCGCTTCTATTACCGGAACGTCTCCTACCGCGAGATGGCCAAGCTCGCCTATGAAAGCGCCATCCTCACCGCCGCCGTCGTGTTCCTGCTGGCCGTCGCCTCGGTGTTCCAATACCTGATGGGTGTTTCCGGGGTCCCCAAGCTGCTGGCCGAAGTGCTGGGGCCGCTCAAGACCATGCCGTGGCTGTTTCTGCTCTGCACGGCGCTGATCACCATGATGTTCGGCATGGTGCTGGAGGGCCTGCCGGCCGCCGTGGTGCTGATCCCGGTGGTGTTCCCGATCGCCGAAGCGATGGGCATCGATCCCATCCATTTCAACATCGTGCAGACGGCCGCCGTCGGCATCGGGCTGTTCCTGCCGCCGATGGGTGTCGGTCTCCTGATGGCGCTGAAGTTCGCCAACCTAACGGTCGGCGAGCACTGGCGCTCCTACCTGCCCTATCTCGCGGCGTTGATGATCGGACTGATGCTGATCATCCTGTTCCCGCAGCTTTCGCTGTTCCTGCCGCGCAGCGCGGGCTTCATCAAGTAACTTTCGTCACCGTCAATTGATGGTGCTTGCCGTCGCGCGCGGTCCAGCTGATCGACTGGCCCTCGGCCAGGCCGATCAGGGCGGCGCCGACCGGAGTCATCACCGAGATGCGGTGCTCGTCGAGGCTCTCGTCGACCGGATAAACGAGCTTCAGGGTGCGCGTGTGGCCGTCGTCCGACTTGAAGGTCACGGTCGAACCCATGCGCACGACGTTGGCCGGCACCGCAGGTTCCTCGACCACGCGGGCGCGGTCCATTTCCGCCAGAAGCTCGTTCGCCACATCGGGCAGGCGCTCGAGCGACGCAGTGGCGAGGTCGGTCAGCCGCTCGTGATCAGCGGTGCTGACGATGATCTGGGGAACCGAACGAGTCCGTACGACGTCGCGCATAGAGATCTCCTGAAAAACAGCGCACGCCACATGCACCGGTGACGCCGCCGCCTGAATTTTCCAACTGGATTTGTGCTCGCCCTCTAGGGACTAAGCGTGCGCCCCAAGGCCGGGCGCATCAAGGGCCGGACTGAGGATTACGCCCGCGCCACCGAATGGTTCCGACGCGGCACAAGTGCCAGTGCGGCCGAATTCTGCATACCCAAGACGTGGGGACGAAAATGCCGGGTTTCAAGCCTAAAGGGCTGGCTTGCCGATCCCGCCGCGCGCACGCCGCGCCAGATAGACCTGCAGGTGCGCGTAGGCCATGCGCAGGTTGGGCGCGGCGATGCCGGCCTTGCGGGCGCGCGCGATCATGTCGCCCACGGCATGATCGGCCTCGACCATCGCGGCCTTCTCCAGGTCGTGCAGCATGGAGGCGGCGAAGCGCGAGCCCTTTTGCGTGAGGAATGAGCGCACGTTGGCCATGCCCTTCTCGCCCGGATCGCAGCCCGCGGCGGCCGCCACCTTGCGGCACTCCTCGACCGTCTCGAGCATGATCGCCTGGCCTTCGTCGGCCTCAAGAATATCACCAGACGTGCCGCGCATGAGGCAGCACATCGATGCGAGCGAGCAGAGCATGATCCACTTGTCCCACGAATCCTGGATGATGTTCTGGTGCAGGCCGCCGTCGATGCCGGTCTTCTTGACCGCCGCATCGAGCTCGACCAGCGCCTTGCGCGCGGGCTTGCCGTCGCGCTCGCCGAAGGAGATCGCGGCGAACGGGCTGGTGTGCAGGATCACGCCTTCGGGCGACAGCGCGACACCGACGCGCGCCAACCCGCCCACGACCGTCGCGTCGCCGAACTTCGCGACGAGGGTGTCGATGTGGCGCATGCCGTTCAGCAGCGGCACTACCGTGGTGTCCGGGCCGACCGCCGGTGCGATCGCCTCGATCGCCGAGTCGAGGTCATAGGCCTTGCAGGTCAGCAGCACGACGCCGTAGGGACCGCCGTCGCTGCCCTTCAGCACCGTCTTCACCTTCTGGGTGATGTCACCCTTGGTGCTCTCGATCACCAGGCCGTCGCGCTCGATGCGCTCGCGCCGCGCCGGACGGACCAGGAAGGTGACGTCGGCGCCGCTCTGGTGGAGCCGGCCGCCGACATAACCGCCGATGGCGCCGGCGCCCAGAATCAGAATTCTCATTTCGATGCTCGATTCATTTCAAGGCTCCCCGGGCCCGGCGTGCCTCGTAGGCCTGCAGGTGGGCATAGGCGAAGCGCAGGTTGGGTGCCGGCAGCCCCGCCTTGCGGGCGCGCACCAGCATGTCACCCACGATCGAGCGGGCCTCGACCGCCCCGCCCTTCTCCATGTCACCCAGGATCGAGGCCACGGCCTTCGAGCCCGCCTGCGTCAGGCCGGCCTCGAGACCGGCTTTCACCTTGGCACTGGGAGCGTGGCCATGGGCGGCGGCGACCCGGCAGCATTCCTCGAGCGTCTCGCGCATCAGTGCCGCGCCGTCCTCGGCCGCGATGATATCGCCCACCGTGCCGCGCATGGCGGCGCACATCGTGGCGATGGTCCCCAGCATCACCCACTTGTCCCAGAGATCCTGATTGATGTCGGGATTGAGACCGCCCTCGATGCTGGCCTTCTTGCAGGCTTCGTCGAGCGCCACCAGCGCCGGCCGCGCCGGCTTGCCGTCGCGCTCGCCGAACGACACGCCCGAAGCGCCGCTGTGCAGGATCTCGCCGTTCGGCCCCAGCATGCCGGAGATGCGCGCCAGGCCGCCGGCCACGCGCGCCGCGCCGAAACGGGCGTCGAGGGCGGCGAAATGGGCGTGGCCGTTCAGCATGGGCACGATGGTCGTGTCGGGACCGACCGCCGGCGCGATCGACGCGATA
>DATHNU010000299.1:0-6120 GCA_035485695.1 Reyranella sp.
GCACGGCCATGTCGTCGACCATGCCGGCAACGGCCGCGACGGGCTCTATCTCGCGACCGGCGAGAAATACGACGTGATGATCGTCGATCGCATGCTGCCCGCCATGGACGGGCTGTCGCTGGTCAAGGCGGCGCGCGCCTCCAGCGTGCGCACGCCGGTGCTGTTCCTGACCACGATGGGCGGCATCGACGATCGCGTTACCGGCCTGGAGGCAGGCGGCGACGACTATCTGGTGAAACCCTTCGCCTTCGCCGAGCTTCTGGCCCGTGTCGGCGCCCTGGCGCGCCGGCCGCCGATCGTGGCGGCGACGTCGCTCTCCGCCGGCGACCTCGAGATGGACCTTCTGGCGCGCACCGTGACGCGCGCCGGCAAACGCATCGAGCTCCTGGCCCAGGAATTCAAGATCCTGGAATACCTGCTGCGCCACGCCGGCCAGGTGGTGACGCGCACCATGCTGCTGGAGAAGGTCTGGGATTTCCATTTCGATCCCAAGACCAACATCGTCGAGACTCACATCAGCCGGCTGCGCTCGAAGATCGACAAGGGTTTCGACAGGCCCCTGCTCCATACGGTCAGGGGGGCGGGCTATGTCATTCGCGCAGCCGATTAGAAGCCAGACCCGGAACCTCGCGAGGATCCTGCGCTCGGCGAGCTTCCGGCTGCCGCTGATCTATGCCGTGCTGTTCGTGCTGTCGGCCGGCGCGCTGTTCGTCACCGTGTACTGGACGGCGACGGCTGCGATGCAGGACGACATGGCGGCCGTGCTGCGCACCGAGGCCTTCCAGCTGGCCGAGATCCACAGCCGCAGCGGCCTGCCCGGCCTGGCCGAACAGATCACGCGGCGCATGAACTTCCGCACGCGCGGTCCGATCTTCTACCTGCTGCAGGCGCCCAGCCGCCGGGTCGTGGTCGGCAACCTGCCGGGCATGCCGCCGGTCAACGGCGTCGTCGATTTCGTGCCCCAGACCGACACGCCCGAGCCCGAGGCCCCGCCATCCAAGCTCACCGGCTTCGGCCTCACGCTACCCGACGGCGCGTTCCTGCTGGTGGCGCAGGACGCCGATCGTCTGACCGAGATGCAGCACGCCATCGCGCGCGCCTTCGTGTGGGCGAGCGGCCTCGCGCTGCTGCTCGCCGTCGCCGGCGGCGCGCTGATCGGCACGAGTTTCCTGCGCCGCATCGACACCATCACGCGCACCAGCCTCGCCATCATGGAAGGCGATCTGTCGGCGCGCATTCCGGTGCGCGGCACCCACGACGAGATCGACCAGCTGGTGTCGAGCCTCAACGCCATGCTGAGCCGCATCCAGCAGCTGATGGACGGCCTGCGCCAGGTCTCGAGCGACATCGCCCACGACCTGCGCACGCCGCTCGGCCGCCTGCGCCAGCATCTCGAGGATGCGCGTGCGCGGGCCGCCACCACCGCCGACTACGACGCCGCGACCGAGGCCGCCATCGAGGAGGCCGACGAGCTTCTGGAAACCTTCTCCGCCCTGCTGCGCATCGCCCAGGTCGAGGCCGGCGCGCAGAAGCGCGCCTTCGCCGAGGTCGACCTGTCGGAGCTGGTGAAGAGCGTCGGCGAGGCCTACCAGCCGGCTGCCGAGGACTCCGAGCACACGCTCGACTACCAGATCGAGGACGGCATCCGCCTGACCGGCGACCGCCAGCTCCTGGCGCAGATGATTTCCAACCTGGTCGAGAATGCGCTCCGCCACACGCCTGCCGGCTCGACGGTGTCGCTGGCGCTGCGCAAGACCGGCACGGGATTCGAGATCGACGTCGCCGATAACGGGCCCGGCATTCCGGAGACCGAGCACGAACGGGTGTTCGACCGCTTCTACCGCCTCGACCGCAGCCGCTCGACCGCCGGCAGCGGCCTCGGCCTGGCGCTGGTCAAGGCGATCGCCGGCCTGCACGGCCTCACCATCCGCCTCGAGGACCGCAAGCCGGGGCTCGGCGTCGTCCTGATGTCGTCCTGAGCACCGCGAACGCGGAATGACGAGACGACGATTGTCGCGACCGCGGGCTCCCGCCACACTCGGCGCATGAAAAGCACCCCCCGCGGCAACCGCCCGCTCTTCGCCTATGTCGGCAGCTACACCACGCCCGAGCGCGGTGGCCAGGGCAACGGCATCAGCGTCTATCGCGTCGACCGCCGCAGCGGCGCCTTCACGCACGTCCAGCATCTGGGTGGACTGGAGAACCCGTCGTTCCTCGCCCTCAACAAGGCGGGCACGCATCTCTATTCGGTCCACGGCGATCGTACCGAGGCCAACTCTTTCGCCATCGACCGGCAGACAGGCCATATCGCGCCGCTCAACCGGCAATCGACCGGCGGCTACAATCCGGTGCATCTGGCCTTCGACGCGACCGGACGTTTCCTCGCGGTCTGCAACTACGGCACCGACTCCCTCGCCGTGCTGCCGGTTGCCGCCGACGGCAGCCTGCTGCCCTACCGGACGCTCACCACGGTCACGGGGACCCTGGGGCCGCATCGCTTTCAACAACGCACCATGTGCGTGCACCACATCCCGCTCGACCGCCAGGGCCGCTTCTTCTACGTGCCGTGCAAGGGGTCCGACGTCGTCATCGCCTATCGCCTCGACCCCAAGCGCCGCGTGCTGGTCGAGGCCAACCGCGTCACCGCCCGCCCCGGCGCCGCGCCCCGGCACATCGACTTCCATCCGAAGAAGGCATTAGCCTACGTCACCAACGAACTCGACTCGACCCTCACCACCTATCGCCAGGACCGCCGCACCGGCGCGCTCACGCCGCTGCAGACGATCCCGTCGACGCCGGCGGACTTCACCGGCTACAGCACCGGTGCGGAGATCGCGGTCGATCGCGCCGGCCGCAACCTCTACGTCACCAACCGCGGCCACGACAGCATCGGCGTGTTCGCCATCGATCCGGCCAAGGGCACGCTCGCGCCGCGCCAGTGGGTGCCGACCCACGGCCGCACGCCGCGCTTCTTCACCTTCGATCCCGCCGAGCGCTTCCTCTACGTCGCCAACCAGGACGGCCGTTCCATCATCGGCTACCGCATCGCCCACGACGGGCGTCTGGCGCCGACGCGCCTTCGGGTCAGCGTCGGCAGCCCGGCCTGCATCGTGTTCTCACGGTAGCCGATCGGAGCACCACCGGGCACACGCCTTGTTTGAAGTCCGGATATCCGGCCTTTAAAGTTGCTGGCGATGCGGGGAGACGACCATGGACGAACTGGCTGGCGATCTCGGCTATATCGTGAAGCTCATCGCCGCCGCCGGCGCATTGGGCACCGCGGCCTTCGGCCTGGTCGATGCCAGCAAGGCGTTCTGGGGCGGCATGTCCAATCCCGGCTTCGGCTATATCCGCAAGGCGGTCGAAACGTTGCTGGCCACCGCCGGCGGAGCGACAGCTTTCGGGCGCAGGGAGATCATGGCGACGCTGCGCGCCAACTGGCTGAACGGCGTGCCCACGGCTACCCAGAAAGCCGCCGCCAAGTCGCTCATTCACCTGATGCTGACGCCCCAGACGGCGCCCGCCATGGCGGCCGCGGTGGGCGTCAATGCCGACCATCTGACGCTCGCGGCCCAGCATATCCTGAACGACGAGGCGGTCACCGAGCAGGACATGAGGGTGCTGGGCACCTATGACGTGATGGCAAGCGCCGTCCTCGATTTCGGCTACGAACGGGCCGACCAGTTCTACCGCAACACCACGAAGATAGCGGCCGCCGGCTGCGCCATCGTCCTGGCGGTTGCCGCGCGGTGGCTCATGGACGGCACGTTCAATCGCGATTCACTGCTGATGGCGGTGATCGTCGGCGTGATCGCCACGCCGCTGGCGCCGATGGCCAAAGACCTTGCCACCTCGATCACCGCGGCAGCGAAGGCCGTCGGTGCGCTGAAACGCTGATCGCCGATGACGCTCTACCTCAACTTCCGCTCGCAAGGTGTCGGCGGCGCCCTCGTCGATCCTTATCTGCTCGAGGGCAACGGCACGGCATCGCCGCCGGCGCTGAAAGCCGTGGCCTGGGCCGATATCGCGGCCAAGGTCGCCGGCAGGGACGTGCTGCTGGGCGTTCACGGCTTCAACGTTAGTTATCGCAGCGGCGCGAACGCGTTCGGCCTGCTCGACGGCAGTCTTGGTCTGGGCGCATCGGAGATTTTCATCGGCGTGCTGTGGCCGGGCGACTTCTGGATCCCGGCGGTGAACTATCCGTTCGAGGGCAGCGACGCCATGGAGTGTGGCCGACGGCTCGCCGCCTTCTGCACGCTCTGGCTGTCCGAGGCGCAAAGCCTGTCCTTCTTCTCGCACAGCCTGGGCGCGCGACTCACCCTCGAGGCGGTAACCCATCTCGACCGGCGGGCGCGCATGCTTTGCCTGGCGGCCGCGGCGATCAATCGCGACTGCCTGACAGCCGAATACCGCAGCGCCGCCGCCAACACCGATTCAATCTTCCTTCTGGCGTCGCACAACGACACGGTCCTGCGACTTGCCTTCCCGGTGGGCGACCCGATCTCGAACATGCTCGATCACGACCACGCGTTTTTCGGCGCGGCGCTGGGCTACGAGGGCCCGCCCTCGCCGGCCGCGCCGCCGGTGGCCTTCCCGTGGCAGATCCAGGACGGCTACGGCTACGGGCACGGCAGCTACCTGCCACCGACCGATCCGGCGACCTTCTCGCAGCGGGTCACCGACTTCGTGCGGCGGGCCTTCCGCGGCCAGCCCCAGCCCCGCCCGGGCGCCCTCGACTAGCGATCGATGCAACACTGAAGCGTGCGAAGCCGGTTTTCATTTGCCGGCTTCTTGCGGACACTGAGGCCCTTCCTGCCTCCAAAGCTGGAGAATTGCGGTGAGCGACAAGACCTACGGTTTCGAGACCCTGTCGGTGCATGCCGGCGCCGCCCCCGATCCGACCACCGGCGCCCGGGCCCAGCCGATCTACCAGACCACGTCCTACGTGTTCGAGGACGCCGACCACGCCGCCGCACTGTTCAACCTGCAGACCGTGGGCTTCATCTATTCGCGGCTGACCAACCCGACCAATGCGGCGCTCGAGACCAGGCTCGCCACCCTGGAAGGCGGCCGCGGCTGCACCGTCACCTCCTCCGGCCATGCCGCGCAGGTGCTCGGCCTCTTCCCGCTGATGTCGCCGGGCGCGGAGATCGTGGCCTCCTCGCGGCTCTATGGCGGCTCGCTGCAGCAGATGCGCAACACCTATCCGAAGTTCGGCTGGAAGGCCGAGATCGTCGACGCCGACGAGCCGGAGAATTTCAAGCGCGCCGTGACGGCAAACACCAAGGCCTTCTTCATCGAGAGCCTGGCCAATCCCGGCGGCGTCGTGTCAGACATCGAGGCGATCGCGCGCATCGCCGAGGCAGCCGGCGTGCCTCTGCTGGTCGACAACACGCTGGCCACGCCCTGGCTGTGCAAGCCGATCGACTACGGCGCCACCCTGATCGTGCACTCGACCACCAAGTTCCTGAGTGGCAACGGCACGTCGATGGGCGGCGCGGTGGTCGATTCGGGCAAGTTCGACTGGGCGAAAGGCGGCCGGTTCCCGAGCCTGGCCGGCCCGGAGCCGGCCTATCACGGGCTGAACTTTTTCGAGACCTTCGGCGACATGGCCTACACCTTCCACAGCCACGCCGTCGGCCTGCGCGACCTCGGCCCCAGCCAGGCGCCGTTCAACGCCTGGCTCACCATGTTGGGCATCGAGACCCTGGGGCTGCGCATGGAGCGCCACTGCGCCAACGCCCAGAAGGTCGCCGAATACCTCGTCGGCCATCCGGCCGTGGCGTGGGTCAACTATGCCGGCCTGCCGTCGAACAAGTACCATGCGCTTGCCAAGAAATACCTGCCCAAGGGCGCGGGCTCGATCTTCACCTTCGGCGTCAAGGGCGGCTACGACGTGGGCGTCAAGGTGGTCGATGGTGTCGAGCTGTTCTCACACCTGGCCAACATCGGCGATGCCAAAAGCCTGATCATCCATCCCGCCTCGACGACGCACCGCCAGCTCACCGACGAGCAGCGGATCGCCGCCGGCGCCGGGCCCGACGTGCTTCGCCTGTCGATAGGGATCGAAACGGTGGACGACATCATCGCCGATCTGGAGCAAGCTTTGGCCAAGGCGAC
>DATHNU010000300.1:0-5273 GCA_035485695.1 Reyranella sp.
TTGCTGATGTGCGTCGGCAGCAGTCGCAAAGCATCGAGCACCGTCAATGGCCCCTTGCGCTCGGTCAAATAGCCGAACAGCAAAAGGCCAACGCGGCCGGGTGGGACGAAGTCGATGGTGGGCGCCGTGCAGCCGTCCGACGGCACCAAAATAGGCGGTTCTGGCAGAGAACGCACCTTTGTGCCGTGGTCGTAATGTGACTCGGCGTGCGCGGGAAAGAAGGGATCGAGCGAAAGCACAGTCCGTACGCTGGGATTCCGCAACATCAGGCGATAGAGCAAGTCCTTTCGCAGGTCGCGCAATCGTTCGGCCGTGTTGGGCTGGTATTTCCCGAGAGTGGGGTAGTGCACCGAAGGGCGGAACAGGACGCCGGCGATCGGTTTGCCCGCCGCGCGCAGTCCAAGCGCTAAGGGGAGGCAAAGAAGGTCGATTGACAGAAAGAACCCAGAGTCAGCGCCGGTTCGGGCAAGATATTGGCGCATGGTCCACCAGCGCGCGAACGCCGCTATGGACAAGGATCGATGGGTGCAAAGCTTGAGCTCGCGCGGCTTCAACGCAATGAAGCGGATGCGGCCATCGGCGACGGTCGGCATTGATCGCGACAGTGCGGCGCAGAGCGCCGGTGGCGCGGCCACGGAAATCGCCGCCGCTGTCGCGTCCGCCGCGACGAATTCGACCAGATGCTGCAGCCATTCCTGGGCGTGACCCTCGGCATCGGGCTCGAGGATCAGGACTTCGCGTGGCGGCGTCATGCTTGCCTAAGGCGAACGCGACCGCGTGCCCTCAGCCGCTTGGCAACCGTCGGTGATGAAAGGCGCGACACCCATCAGCTCTGGCCAACAGTAGTGTGCGACAAGCAGGATTCGCGATGGATCGTGCATGGTCTATGAACGCTGCGCCGTAGCTGCCGTTCGCCTGCCCTCGAAGAACGGGTCGCCGTAGGAGTATTGGCGATACTGCTTGGACAGCACGCGCGACATCACGATACCGGCCACGTCGCCCTGTGCGTCGACGATCTGCTTCAGGGCCTCGAGCACGGCTTCCTGCCTCGTATGGCCCCAGCGGACCACGAACACCACCTTCTCGACAAGGCGCGACAGCGCCAGCACGTCGGCCGTGACCAGGGCGGGCGGCGTATCGAGGATGATGAACTCATAGTGCGGGTCGAGCGCCTCGAGGAGGCGACGCATGCGGTCCGAACTCAGCAGGTGGGCGAAGCGCGGGCTCCACGATCCCGACGGCATGACGTCGACGCCGGACAGCGCATCATGGTGAATCACCTGATCGAGCTGGATGTCCTTCTCGACCAACAGGCTGGCCAGACCGTCGCGATTGCCGCAACGGAAGATCTGATGCAGTCGTGGGCTGCGCCAGTCGCAGTCGATCAGCAGCACGCGCTTGCCGTTGCTGGCGAGCAACCGGCCAAGCGAGGCCACCATCACGGACTTGCCTTCCGAGGGTGTCGCCGAGCTGAACAGGATGACCTTGGGGGAGGTGGCTGCTTCGGACAGCTCGACGCCGATGTGAAGGCGGCGGAGCGCCTCGCTGTAGGCCGAGGTCGGCTGGCGGAGCACCTGCATGGCCGGCGGTGTGCGGCCGCCGATCTGGGGCACGACGGCCATGACCGGCAGGCCGGTGGCGGACTCGATCTGCTCGGCGCGTCGGAACGTATGGTCGCCGCCCTCGCGCAGCAGGGCGATTGCGACGCCCACCATCATGCCGCCGGCGACGCCGAGGAAAGCGATGAGCGTCTTGGGCGGGTAGCTCGGCGCGCCGGCAGGGGCGGCAGGGGAGACCAGCTTGGCGTTGGCCTGGAGGATGGTTTCGGCGCCCGTGCTCTGCTTGGCGCGCAGCAGCATCGCTTCCAGAAGGTTGCGGTTGACCGTCGCGTCGCGTTCGAGCGACTCAAGCTGGATCGACCGGTCGTTCACGGCGCCCATCTGTTTCTTCACGCCCTCGAAATTCTTGGCAAGTGCTTCGTATCGCGCATTGGCGGAGCGTGCCTCTCGAGCCAAGCCGTCGACGATCTTCGCGATCTCGGCGCCCACCCGGCCCTGGATATTGGCCGCCTCGGCCCGGGCGTTGACCAACGCGGGGTGGCGTGGGCCGTAGGAGGCCGCCAATTCGGCGGCTTTCCGCTCGGAATCGGCGAGTTGCTGTTTGAGCACGGTGATGAGGGGCGAGCGAAGCACCTCCGGCACGGTCTCGCTGTTGAGGCCGCCTTTTCGCATTTCCTGGGCTTCGTTTAGCCGCGACTCGGCCTCGGCCTTGGCCGTCTGCGCGGCAGTGAGCTGTGTATTGAGCTCATTGAGCTGCTGGGCGGTGACGCCGCTGCCGGCGCTCTTGTAGAGGTCATGGCTACGGCGATAGTCCTCGACCGCCTGATCCGACTTGCTCACCTGCTCGCGCAGTTCGGCGACTCGACCGAGAGGAACTTGTCGACCCTGTCTATCGACTCGATCTTGTCGCGGCGCTGGTAGTCGAGATATCGCTCGGCGAGGGTGTTGGCGATGGCGGCGGCGGTGGCCGGGTTCAGCGATTCCGCCTTGACGCTGATAACGTACGAGCGGCCGAGCGTCGAGACGTCGACATGGGACAGCAGGATATCGATGATCCGGTCATCGCTGGTTGCCGCTCCCGCGCTTGTGGAGAATCCCGTGAACCTCTCGGCATCGGCAGCCTGCGGCTTGGCCGGCGTCAGCTGGGTGAGCCAGGCATCGATCGCCGACGGCAGGTACTGGCGCGGGTTCAGGCGCGACCAGAACGACGGTTTGCGCAGGCTGGGATTGAATTCCGGATCGTCGCGCAGCTTCAACTGGTCGATCACCTGCTTGGCGATGGTGCGCGACTGCAGGATGAAGCCCTCGTTCTGCACGCGTTCCGCGTCCGGGCTGACATCGGCGACGAGTGACTCGACGTTGGGCAGGCGGGGCGCTTGGACGCCGACCAGCACTCTTGCCTCCGAAACGTAGGTGGAGGGCATCGACCACGCCACGGCGCTCGCAACCCCGCCCACCATCACCGTGCACAGGGCGATCGTGCCCCGGTGTCGCCAGAGCTTGCGGATCGTTTCGAGGAAGCCTTGTTCCTCCGCGGCCGACGCCGGTCGACCGACCATTTCGGCGGCCACGTAGTGGGGCGTCGGAGGCACTGCCCTCAAGGCGACGCGTCGACGCCCCGGCGAGGAGGATTGATCCGACGCATACGCCATCAGAAGAGCCGTTCGCGAACTTCGAGGGTGTCTCCGGGCTGAAGCACTGTCCCGGAATGCGCCTCGACACGAACCGTCTGGCCGTCCGCGGAGGTCCGCCTGACATAGAAGTCGTTCTTCCGCGCCCGGCGGGTGAAGCCGCCGGCCATGGCGACGGCATTGATCGCGGTCAGGCTCGTCACGTACGAATAGTTGCCGGGCTTCTGCACCTCGCCGATGACATAGAAGGGGCGGCGGGTGATTACCTCAGCGCTGACATTGGGATTGACCAGGTAATCCGGCGAGAGCTTGCCGGCGATCGCCTTTTGCAGTTGGCTGGTCGTGACACCTTCGGCGGGGAGGTTGCCGATCAACGGAAAGGATAGGACACCATTGCCGTCAAGAGTGTATTCGCCGGTGAGCGTCGGCTGGCCGAAGACGGTGATCCTGAGGCGATCGTTGGCGCCAAGCTTGTAGTCGGGGTCTTTGCCGGCTGCGGCGCCGGCCGCACCGCCCTGGCGAAGCCCTCCGCCGAGCGCATTGGTTGGCGCGAGATTCAGGCTTTCGCCGCTTTCCTTGACGATCGGGGTCGTATCGCCATCACATGCGGCCAGGGCAAACACCGCCGTCAGCAGCCCGCGGCGGCGCAGGAAGGAGAGTGTTGATGGTTCTGCGGACATTTCCTCACCCAATGGTTATGGGGCTGATTGCGTTGCCCCGCTGAGGGAGCCTGGGGGATAGGGTGGTCATCGGGCTGCCTCAAACTCGCCCGTAGCTATCGGACACGCGCACGATGTCGTCCTCGCCGAAATACGATCCCGATTGCACTTCGATGAGCTGCAACGGCAGCTTGCCTGGGTTCTCGAGCCGGTGCTCGGCTCCGATCGGGATATAAACGGACTCGTTTTCTCGGACGAGCATGCGCTCCTGGTCCCGCTGCACGATCGCGGTGCCGTGCACGACAACCCAGTGCTCTGCCCGGTGGTAGTGCTTTTGCAGGCTGAGCTTTGCGCCGGGTTTCACGGTGATGCGCTTTACCTGGAACCGCTCGCCGATATCGACGGTGCGGTAGTGGCCCCACGGCCGATGGCACGTGACATGCTGATGCGATTCAGGCCGGTTCTGGCCGCGCAGCCTGGCCACGATGCCGGAGACTTCGCTGGCAGAGTCGGCGTCGGCGACGAGCACGGCGTCGTCGGTCGCGACCACGATCACATTGTCGAGACCGACCGCCGCGACGAGCTGCCCTTCGCTGCGAATGTAGGAATTGCGCATGCGTTCGGCGAGGACGTCGCCCTGCAGCACGTTGCCGTCGCCATCCGGCTGGCCGACACCCCGAAGGGCGCGCCACGAGCCGACATCGCTCCAGTCCATGTCGACCGGCACGACCGCGGCGCGGGTCGTCTGCTCCATGACGGCGTGATCGATCGAGAGCGCGGGCGCTTCGGCGAACGCCTTGGCGCAGAGGCGGAAGAAGGCGAGGTCTTCCTTGCCGTCCTGAACCGCGCGCTCACAGGCGCTGAGCATCGCCGGGTTGAGGCGCGAAAGCTCGCCGAGATAGGCGCGGGCGCTCAGCAGAAAGATCCCGCTGTTCCAGAAGAAGGTGCCGCTCTCGACGAAGCGCTGCGCCGTCGCCTGGTCAGGCTTCTCCACGAAGCGATCAACCGAATAGACGGCTTCGATGCCGTCCAGGGGTTCGCCGCTCTGGATGTAGCCGTAGCCGGTGTCGGCACGGGTTGGTTTGACGCCGAATGTGACCAGCCGGCCGGCCTGTGCCGCGGCGAGCCCGCGCATGACGGCGCCATGGAAGTCCGTCAGCGAGGCGATGACGTGGTCCGACGGCTGGACCAGCATCAACGCGTCGGGATCGCGCGCCAAAAGCCACACAGCGGCGGCGGCGATCGCCGGGCCGGTGTTGCGGGCGAGCGGTTCGAGCAGGATGGCCTGCGGCTTGATGTCGATTTGCTGCAGCTGGTCATCGACCAGAAACCGGTGATCCTCGTTGCACACCAGCAGCGGTGCGGCGAAGCCGACATCGCTCAGCCCGCGCGCCGCCGTGTCCTGCAGCATCGTCCGTTCGGAC
>DATHNU010000301.1:0-2446 GCA_035485695.1 Reyranella sp.
ACGATCGACGCCGAGGGTTACCGCGTCGATCCGCAAGGCGCGCGGCTCGGCATAATCGACGTGCCGGCCAAGACCGAAGGCGACAACTCCAACGCCGTTGCCGGCTATTACATCAGTTCGACCGGCCAGGTCGCGCCCGGCCGCGTGGCCACGACCAGCGACATCGTGGCCCCGCCGGGCAGCGAGCCGCTGCCCTCGCAGATGCCACAGCAGGTGCCGATCGCCCCGGCGCCCGCCAATGCGCCGCCGCCGTCCGGTTACAAATAACCGGGCCCGCCACCGGGGTGCGCTATTCGATCTGAACCCCCGCTGCCCGGATCACCGGGGCCCACTTGGCGATTTCGTCCTTGATGAATTTCGCCGTCCGTTCGGGCGAGGTGTCGGTGGTCGGCACCGCGGCGATGTCTTCCAGGAACTTGATCATATCGGCGTCGGCCATGAGCTTGCGTGAGGCCTGGTCGAGCGTGTCGACGGCCGGCTGGGGCATGCCGGCCGGCCCGAGGATGAGGTTGAAGGTGTAGGCTTCGTAGCCCTTCACGCCGGCCTCGATCATGGTGGGAATTTCCGGTGCGATCGCGGCGCGCTTGGCATGGGCGTAGGCCAGGATGCGGACCTTGCCGGCGCGGTGCTGCTGCAGGGTCGTGCTGAAGGTCTCGAACATCCACATGACCTGCCCCGACATGAGGTCGTTCACCGCGGGACTCGAGCCGCGGTAGGGCACATGGACGACATCCATGCCGCCGACCTCGCGTTTGAAGTACTCGCCGGCGAGATGAAGGATGCTGCCGGTCCCCGACGAGGCATAGGAATACTTGCCGGGGTTCTTCTTCATCTCCTCGACCAGGCCCATCACCGTAGGCGGCATCGAGGGATGCGTCACCAGCACCAGGGGATTGACGCAGATCGAGGAGATCGGCGTGAAATCCTTGATCGCGTCGTAGGCCGGATGGACGAATGCCGTCGGATTGATGGCATGGGTCGAAGACGGTGCGAACAGCAGCGTGTAGCCGTCGGGCTTGGCGTTCTTGACCTCGACTGCGCCGATCGAGCCGGCGGCGCCGGCCTTGTTGTCGACGATCATGGTCTGGCCCAGCAGAGCCGTCATCTTCTCCGCGGTCTTGCGGCCGATGATATCGGTCGGGCCAGCCGGCGCGAACGGCACGACGAGGCGCACGATGCGCTCGGGATACTTGCCCTCGGCGCGGACGATGGCGGGCGCGGCCAAGGTTGCCAGCGGCGCGCCCAGGCCCGCCGCCAGAAGGTGACGTCGTTTCATTTTAGTCCTCCCTTTACTCAACTACTTCAGTGTCTCGTTGAACAACTCGATCATGGCGTTCCACGACCGGCGATCCGTCGCCTCATGATAGAAGAAGCCCTCCATGCCGCGCGAATCCGCCGCCGGATTGGTGAAACTGTGGCCGGCGCCGCCATAAAGCTGCAGGCGCCAGTCGACCGCGGCCGCCTTCATCTCCTTCTCGAAGTCGGCGCGCTGCTCGGGCGGGATGATCGGATCGTCGGCGCCGATGCAGACCAGCACCTTGCCTTTGATATTCACGGCATCCTGCGGCCGCGCCGTCGTGAGGCCGGAATGGAAGCCCACGATGGCCTTGAGGTCGCAGCCCGCGCGGCCGAGCTCGAGCGACGTGGTGCCGCCGAAGCAGTAGCCGATCGCGGCCAGCCGCGTCGCATCGACCTCATTCTGGGATTTCAGCACGTCGAGGGCGGCCGTGGCGCGCGCGCGGATGCCCGTGGGATCGGCGATCCAGGCAGCAATGCGTGGCCTCGCGTCGGCGAGATTGGCCAGCGGCTTGCCGTCGCCGTGATAGTCCATGGCGAGGGCGGCATAGCCCAGTCCGGCGAGACGCGCGGCGATCTTCTTGGTGTGTTCGGTGAGGCCCGGCCCCTCATGGCAGACCAGCACGCCCGCCCGCTTGCCCGGCTTGCCGTCGTCGACGACATACTGGCCGACCAGGCGCGCGCCATCGGCCCGGTACTCGATGTCCCGCGTGTGCATGTCCCGATTCCTCCGTCCCCACCCGACAGTAGCGGAGCCGGCTTGACCCGCCAACGGGCCGCCGCCACAAGTCGGCTCCCATGGTCGATTCCGCCGCTCCCGTCGTCCGCTTCGCGCCCAGTCCCACGGGATTGCTGCATGTCGGAAATGTGCGCGCCGCCTTGTTCAACTGGCTGTTCGCCAAGCGACACGGCGGCACGTTCATCCTGCGCCTCGACGACACCGACCGCGCGCGCAGCAAGCCCGAGTACGAGGCCGCCATCGAGCGTGACCTGCAGTGGCTCGGTCTCGACTGGGCGCGCAAGGAGAAGCAGTCGGACCGGCTCCCGCATTACGACGCGGCGCGCGACAAACTCATCGCCGCGGGCCGGCTCTATGCCTGCTACGAGACGCCGGAGGAACTCGAGTTCAAGCGCAAGCGCCTGCTCGCCC
>DATHNU010000302.1:0-3980 GCA_035485695.1 Reyranella sp.
CCGGCCTTCTTCATGTCGATCATGATCTTGATGGTCTTGTCGATCTCGTCCTTGGTCATGTTGCCCTTGTCGGCGTACTTGAAGTCGCCGCGCGATTCGAGCGCCATGGCGACGTCCATCACGCCGACCGGCGCATAGTCGACCAGGGCGGTCTTGCCCTTGTATTTCGGATCGAGCAGGTCCTTCCAGGTCATCACCTTGTCGCGCCCGCCGACGAGGTCGGGGCGGATGCCGAGCGTGTCGGCGTTGTAGATCGTGGGGATCATGGTCAGGAACTCGGAGGGCTTGTCGCCGAGTTTCTTGCCGTCCTTGTCGGCATAGAACATCGCCTCGATCGGCGACAGGCCCTGCGTCGAGGCCATCTTTCCGTTGGGATACGAACCCTTGGTGAAGAGCGGCACCGTCTCGCCCCACAGCTTGTATTTGGCGACCGGGATCGGCGCCAGCACGCCCTTGCCCACGAGGTAGGGCAGCTTGGTGCTGTCGATGTTGTTGATGTCGATGCTGGCGGGCTGGGTCAGCGACCGGTTGAGCTGGACGTCGTCGGTGATGGCTTGCATCACGATCTTGAAACCGAGTTCCTTGCTGGCCTGCTCACCGATCTCCTTGATCGCCGCGTAGGATCCACCGGCATGAACCAGCGTCACGTCCTTGGTGGCCTGAGCCCAAACGGTGGGGAATCCGCCGATCGCCTCGGTCGCGATGACGGCGCCTCCGGCCGCAGCGCCCTTGAGAAGAAGACGGCGGTTCAACTTGTTCGTGGTTTCAGAAGATTTCCGTGCCATCTGACACCCCCATCCAGCCGGGTTATTGAAGCGTTCCGCGCGAAAAGTTTCGCAAAAACTGTGCCAGCAGGGCTCACCTTGGGGTTGACGCTCCACGATGGCCTATGGGCGCGAACCCGCGCAGGCGTTGTGGTCCAATCTTGAGCGGGCTGGTCGTTTGAGTGTCAGCTGACCGCGGGTCCGGGATTTGCATGCGGACCCGACAGACCGTCTATCCCGGGAGGTCGGGGCGCATGGAAATCGGTGTCTTCATCCCCATCGGCAGCAACGGCTGGCTGATCTCGACGACCTCGCCGCAATACAAGCCGAGCTTCGCGCTCAACCGGCAGGTCACGCTGAACGCCGAGCGCCATGGCTTCGACTTCGCGCTGTCGATGATCAAGCTGCGCGGCTTCGGTGGCAAAAGCGAGTTCTGGGACCACAACCTCGATTCGTTCACCCTGATGGCGGGCCTGGCCGCCATCACCTCGCGCATCAGGCTCTATGCGACAGTGCCCACGCTGGCCGTCCCCCCGGCGATCGCCGCACGCATGAGTGCCACCATCGATTCGATCTCCAACGGCCGATTCGGCCTGAATGTCATCACCGGCTGGCAACGTCCGGAATATTCCCAAATGGGCCTGTGGCCCGGCGACGAGTATTTTGGCCACCGCTACCGCTACGCCACGGAATACGTCCAGATCCTGCGGGATTTGTGGGAGAAGGGCACGTCGGACCTCAAGGGCGATTTCTTTACCATGAACGACTGCAAGCTGAGCCCCCGGCCGCAGGCCGACATGAAGATCATCTGCGCCGGCCAGAGCGATGCCGGCATGGATTTCACCGCCAAGCATGCCGACTACAATTTCTGCTTCGCCAAGGGCATCAACACGCCGCTGGCCTGTACCGATACGGTGGCCCGCATGCAGTCTTACGCCGCCAATACCGGCCGCAGCGTCGCGTCCTACGCCCTCACGATGGTGATCACCGGCGAGACCGACGCCGAGGCCGAGGCAAAGTGGGAGCTGTACAAGGAAGGCGCCGACCTCGAAGCTCTGGCCTGGCTGGTCAAGCAGGCGACAGCCGACAAGAATCCGACCGGCGACAGCAACGTGCGCCACGCCATCGATCCCAAGTCGATGGTCAATATCAATATCGGCCTGCTGCTGGGCTCGCATGCCAAGGTGGCGCGGATGCTGGACGAGATGGCGACCATACCCGGCCTGGCGGGCGTGCTGCTGACCTTCGACGAATTCATCAGTGGCACTGAAATCTTCGGCGAGCGCGTCCAGCCGTTGATGCAGTGCCGCCGTCACGTCGCGCCCCTGGCGAGGACCGCTGCATGAGCGCACAACATCCGCAGGCGCGACCAGTCACGCCGCTCGCCAAGGCCGCCGAATGACCAAGCCCGTCAGCTACTTCCCTTCCGACGATCCGGCGGCGCGCTGCCTGCCGGCGCGGCCCGAGCCGATCATGCTTCGGCCAGCCGAGACCGCGCTGATCATCGTCGACATGCAGAACGCCTACGCGTCGCCAGGCGGCTATCTCGACATTGCAGGTTTCGACATCTCCGGGGCCGCGCCGGCGATCGAAAAGATCGGCGAGGCGGCGGCGGCGGCGCGCGCCGCGGGCATGCCGGTGATCTTCTTCCAGAATGGCTGGGATTCCGACTATGTCGAGGCTGGCGGCCCCGGTTCACCCAACTGGCACAAGTCGAATGCGCTCAAGACCATGCGCCGCAGGCCCGAGCTCCAAGGCAAATTGTTGGCCAAGGGCGGCTGGGACTACGAGCTGGTGCAGGCGCTGCCGCCGCAGCCCGGCGACATCGTGGTCGCCAAGCCGCGCTACAGCGCCTTCTTCAACACCAACCTCGACAGTCTGTTGCGCGCACGCGGCATCCGCTCGCTGGTCTTCACCGGCATCGCCACCAATGTCTGCGTCGAATCCACGTTGCGCGACGGCTTCTTCCTGGAATATTTCGGTGTCGTCCTGCACGACGCCACGCATCATGCCGGACCCGATTTCATCCAGCAGGCCTCGCTCTACAACATCGAGAAGTTCTTCGGCTGGGTGTCTTCGGTCGACGAATTCCGCACGGCGCTGCAGGCCAATATCAATCCGATGCTGACAATGAAGGGAGAGTCCTGATGCCAATGAAAGCCATCTTTCCGCCCGGCTCCGGCAAGACGCTGGCGCCCTATTCCCCTGGCGCGATGGCCGACGGCGTCGTCTATGTCGCGGGCACCCTGGCGCTCGATGCCGAGACCAACGTGGTCCATGTCGGCGATGCCGCGGCGCAGACCGAGTATGTGCTGAACGCCATCAAGTCCGTGATCGAGACGGCCGGCGGCACGATGGCCGACGTCACTTTCAACTCGATCTTCATCACCGACTGGGCGAACTACGCAGCGGTCAACAGCGTCTATGCCAAGTTCTTCCCCGGCGACAAGCCGGCGCGCTACTGCATCCAGTGCGGCCTGGTGAAGAAGGAGGCCCTGGTCGAGATCGCCACCGTGGCGCATGTCGGCAAGAAGGGATGACTTTGCCCTTGTCATCCTGAGCGCAGCGAAGGATCTCATGACGCGGCAAACGGCGATGAGGTCCTTCGCTGCGCTCAGGACGACATGATCATGTTCTTCGACGTAATCGACGGTCCCAAAAACGGCGCCGAGACGGTGCTGCTGTCGGCCGGGCTGGGCGGCACCGCCGGCTACTGGACGCCGCAGCTAGCCGCCTTGCGCGAGCGCTATCGCGTGGTCACTTACGACCAGGCCGGCACCGGCCGCAACCGCCGAGAACTCCCGGCCGACCACAGCATCGCGCAAATGGCCGACGAAGTGCTGGCCGTGCTCGATGCAACCGCGACGCCGGCCTGTCACTTCGTGGGCCACGCGCTGGGCGGCCTGGCCGGCCTCGATCTCGCCGTGCGTCGGCCCGATCGCCTGCGCTCGCTCACCGTTGTCAATGGCTGGGCAGCGGCGCACGCCCACACCAGGCGCTGCTTCGAGATGCGCCTGGCGCTGCTGAAGCATGAAGGGCCGGCCGCCTATGTACGCGCCCAGCCGATCTTTCTGTATCCGGCCGACTGGCTGGCGCAGAACGCCGCACGCCTGGAGCATGAAGAAGCGCACGGGCTGGCAAGCTTCCAGGGCGCCGACACGCTGCGTCGGCGCATCGCGGCGCTGCTGGCCTTCGACGCCACGCCGCATCTTGGCG
>DATHNU010000303.1:0-4051 GCA_035485695.1 Reyranella sp.
GGCCAAGATGCGCGAGCTGCCGGTCAACGACGTCATGACCAAGAACGGCAAGCTGCGCGAGGACGGCCGCCTGGTGCGCGACATGTACCTGTTCGAGGTGAAGTCGCCGGCCGAGTCCAAGGGCAAGGACGACATCTACAAACTGCTCGCCACCGTGCCCGGCGACAAAGCCTACCGGCCGATGAACGAGGGCAAGTGCCCCTTCATCAAGGGCTGAGTCCAACCAACATCGATACCGAAAGGGCGCCCTCGGGGGCGCCCTTTTCTATTGGCTCGGTGCCTTTGCCCACTTCCGCCGCTCATGAGTCATGCTCCTCTCCCCCTTGGGGGAGAGGTTAGGTGAGGGGGTACCGAAGACTGTCTCCTGCATCACCCCCTCACCCAGCCTCTCCCCCAAGGGGGAGAGGAGCATGAGAGAGAGCCCTGCCCTCTTTCAATCCGCTTCGCCTTTCAGCTCGATCCAGGTGCCCAAGGCCGCCATGCGCGCGCTGACGCTCGTGCCGTCGAAGGTCAAGGTGGCGACGCCGACATCGTCGTTGCCCGGCGTCTGCACCTCGAGCTCGAAGGTCTTGTCGTCGCGCCACACGCCCTTGGCGGCGCTCGGTCCATAGAGCCGGTGGCCGCCGATGCGATACAGGCCGTCCAGGCCGACGGGACCGCCGAAGCGCTGGCCGTCCACTTCGTAGGCGTAGCTGGCTTCGCCGTTCTCGAAGGTCAGGGAGAAGCTGCTGAACCTCGCCTGGTTGGGCTGCAGGCGATAGACCTTGCCCGAGATCGCCGCGGCGAGCGGCGACGCGGGCGCGCTCTGCGTTCGGACTTCCTGCGCCACCTCCTTCGTCTTGTCGGCCAGAAGAGCGAGGGCGGGCGGATCCTCGGGCAGCGCTCCGTCCGACTTGACCGCTTCCTTCAGCCGGTCGAGCACCGCCGGGAGCCTGTATTTTGGCGTGCTGGGGATGCCCGTGGCGGTGCTGACACGCCTGCCGCCGGTGAAGACGGCGACGAGGTCGAGGTCCGGCATGACCGCGATGAGCTGGCGATCATAGCCCACGGCCAGGTAGACGCCCTTCGCCGGCAACGACCAGAAGAGATTGGCGTAACGCAGCAGGGGCCCCAGGCCCATCTCGACGGAAGCGTGCCTCGCCGTGTCGATCCAGCCGGGCGCGATCAGCCGCTCGCCCTTCCACACACCGTCGGCGAGCCAGAGCTGGCCGAGCCTCGCCATGTCGCGCGGCTGCAGATAGAGGCCGGCGCCGCCGGCGGACACGCCCTGCGGGTCGTGGCGCCAGAACACTTCCTCGATGCCGAGCGGCCCGAACAGCTTTTCCCGGGCGTACTCCAGCGCGCTCCGCCCCGTGACCTTCGAGAGGATCGCCGACACGACATGCGCGCCGCCGCTGTTGTAGTCGAACGCTGCGCCGGGCTCGCGGACCATAGGATGATCGAGGACGAACTGCACCCAGTCGGAGCTGCGCTCCATTTGCAGGAGCGATTCGAAGGATGCGGCGCTCAGCGGCTCGTCCCACTCCAGGCCGGACGTCATGTCGAGCAGATGGCTGAGCTTGAGCGCCTTCTTGCGCTCGTCCATATGGGCGAACGTGCGCCCGGGGAAGAAGCCGAGCACCGGCTGGTCGACGCTCGCGAGCAGTCCGTCCTTGAGCGCAATGGCGACCAGGCTGCCAATCACCGACTTGGTGGCCGAGTTGATGCGGTGCTTCATCCCGGGTGCGAACGGCGCGTAGTAGGCTTCGGCGACGATGCTGCCGTGGCGCACGACCAGCACGCTGTCCATGCCGTTCGTGATCCCGAATTCGACAAGACCGGCCAGCTCGCGCGAGCTCATGCCCTGGGCTTCCGGTGACGAAGTTTGCCAGCCTTCCGCGCGCGCCAGCACGGGCGCGAGCACAAAGGCGAGAACGGCAGCGAGAAGTATTTTCATGGCGCGGGCCACCTCCTTGCGGCGGATTCATAATAGCCCGGTTCAAGGCGCGTCGCATTTCGGCGGGAAGGACCGTCGCCTGGTGCGACCTTGTACCTGTTCCAGGTTAAGCTGCCGGAAGAGTCCAAGGGCAAGGACGACAAAGACGGGGACGGATTCTGGCACCACGGACACGCCGCACATTCTGCCAGCACTGCAGGCAAAAAAGTTGATTCGTCATCGACGGCGAGCGGGCTCTAGCATCGCGCCATGGCATCACTCTGGCCGCTCGCGCCCTTCACCTTCCGCGCGCTCACCAAGACCTACGGACCCATGTGGCTGCGCTGCGATGTCTGCCGGCGTTATGCGCGGCTGAAGCTCGCCGGATTGCAGGATGTCGATTCGCGCACCAAGACCTTCAGCTGTTCGCGATGCGGCGGCGCGGCCGGTTTCTGCGTCATCGAGCCGACCCGGGAATACGGCATGGAGGACTATCGCCTGGACGAGCGCCCGCATCCCGAGCGCCATCCAGCCGCCGTGAAACGCCTCACCGAACCACCGCGGCGCCCGGCCGCAGGCCCGGGCGGCGAACTGCCCGGCCGCAAGTTCAAGGGGCGGCGCTAGGTCCGGCCAGGGATGCCCAAGGCCGCCTGGCCGGGACTGCCACGGCTGGCCCCGGCCGCGACCGGGCAATTCGGCCGGAAAGCGGCGCTAAACTACCACTTGACTGTTGCTTCAGTATCACTTAAGTAACGGTCATGCATACGGGAAACACAGAACGCCTGGGCCTGGTCGACGAGGCGCGACAGAAGCGGGCCCGCTACGGCCGCTACGCCTACCGCGCCCCCGCGCTGCCGCCGGTCCGCCAACCGCCGGTCGATCCGGCGCCGACGGAAATCCGCAGCCGCATCGACAAGCGGCGCGAGGAGATCATCGCCGCACACATCGAGGCCGAGGCGCGGCGCGAGGCCGACCTCGAGCTGGCCAGGGCGCGGGCGATCCGGGACCGCCAGCCGCGCCTCGACGCCCTGCTGCAGCTGGCCGCCGAGGTCACCGGCGTTTCCGTCCAGGCCCTCAAGGGACAGCGCCGGGCCCGTGCCATCGCCTGGCCGCGCCAGTTCGCGATGTGGCTGATCTGCGAATGCCGGCGCGACGTGAGCCTGCCGATGATCGGCCGGGCGCTCGGCGGCCGCGACCACACGACGGTGATGCATGGCCTGCGCCGCGCCAAGGCCAGGCAAGGCCATCCCGCCTTCAAGGCGTGGATGGACGATTGCCGTGTCCGGGCCGTGTTGACCAATTCGGAGATCGAACCATGAAATCCGCCAACTGGATGGCGTTCTATGTCGGCGACTACGCCAAGAACACGCTGAAACTCACGACGCGCCAGCACGGCGCCTATCTGCTGCTGATCCTGGCGTGCTGGCAGGAAGACGGTTCGGTGGACGGCGACGACGACACGCTGGCCTCCATCACCAAGCTGTCGATGCCGGACTGGCTGCACGACAGGCCCAAGCTTGCCTCCTACTTCGAGGTCACGCCGGAGAAGTGGACGCACCGGCGCGTCCTCGAGGAGCTTGCCGACGCCGAACGCGTGCGACGCGAGCGCAGCGTGGCCGGCCAGCGCGGCGCGGCCCGGCGATGGGAAGGGCATGCCGGACCGAAGGCGGACGCATTGGCGGAGGGATCGCAAAACGATGCACCCTCACCATCACCTTCACCCTCACAAATCACAATCACAATCACCATCACCCTCTCATGAAGCGCGCGCGATCCCAGCGCGATCGATTCCGGAAGATTGGCAGCCGGCCGAGCCCGACCTTGTCGCGCTGCGCCGGGAACGGCCCGACGTGGTGGGCGAGGTCTACGAGCGTCGCCTGCGCGACTTCCGCGACTGGTGCCGCGCCAAGGCCGTGACCAGCCACGACATCACCAGCACCTGGCGCTCCTTCATGCGGCGCACCGATCAGCCGAAGGAGGCACCGCCGCAGCGCAACGGCGACGGCGGCCCGGGCGGGACTCGACCCGCCATCCGCATGGCCGGAGCCGAGGGTATCTGGCGGATCCGGCTCACCGGCTATCGCCCGGGCGATCCCTGGAAGTACGAAGGCGACCCGCCCGGCGGCCCCAACTGCA
>DATHNU010000304.1:0-4094 GCA_035485695.1 Reyranella sp.
CGTGGCAGGAGGCGATAACCAAGGTCTTCTCGCCGACGAACCGTGAGGCGATCGGGCAGCTCCCGCAACGGGCGGGCGAACGCTTTTGACATGTGTTGCGCATGTAACTATCATTTTCACATGTCCACGATGATCCAGATCCGTAACGTGCCGGATGCCCTGCATCGACGGCTCAAATCGCGAGCGGCGCTGGCCGGCATGTCCTTGTCCGACTATCTGCTGCAACAGATCCGGGAAGTGGCTGAGCGGCCGACGATCGAGGAAATGCGAGCGCGATTGGCGCGCCGGTCCACCGTCACTCTTTCCGTGGACACGGCGGACGCAGTACGCCACGAACGCGACAGCCGGTGATCGTCGTTGACGCCTCGGCTTTGCTGGAGGTTCTGCTGCGGACGCCATTGGGTGAAGCTATCGAAAGCCGGTTGTTTGATAGGTCCCAGACTCTCCATTCGCCGTACTTGCTCGATATCGAAGTCGCCCAGGTCATTCGCCGATTCACGATGACGCGAGAGATCGAAGCGGAGCGGGCCCAGGCAGCCCTCGACGATTTCGTCGGCCTTCCCATCTGGCGGCACCCGCACGGTTTCCTGTTGCCCCGTGTCTGGGCGCTGCGGAACAATTTCAGTGCCTACGATGCCGTGTATGTCGCCTTGGCTGAAGTACTCGATGCAACTCTCCTGACTCATGATCGGGGTCTGGCCGTCGCCGCGCGGCGTCATGCAATGGTCGAACTCGTATGAACATCGGCCGATGACCGATTCTCACCGGGAGGCCTCGAAGCTCGGCCAGGTCAGTTGGGCCCTGTTCGACTGGGCCAACCAGCCTTTCTTCACCGTCGTCACCACCTTCATCTTCGCGCCCTACTTCGCCAACGTCATGGTCGGCAACGCCGTCGAGGGCCAGGCGGCGTGGGCCTTCACGCAATCGACCTCGGGCATCCTGATCGCGCTGATGAGCCCCTTCCTGGGGGCCATGGCCGACGCCGGGGGCAGGCGCAAGCCCTACATCTTCGCCTTCCAGCTCCTGCTCGGCCTGGGCTGCGCCGCCTTGTGGTGGGCCTATCCCGGCCGGCCCGATCTCGTCGGCCCGATCAGCGCCGCGGTGGTGCTCGCCACCGTCGGCGCGGAGATGTCGATCGTGTTCAACAACGCCCAGCTTCCCCACATCGTGCGCCCCGAACGGATGGGCTGGCTGAGCGGCTTCGGCTGGGGCCTGGGCTATTGCGGCGGCCTGATCGCGCTGTTCATGGTGCTGGCCGTGAACGACCGGCCGCTGCTCGGGCTGGATCCCAAGACCTACACGCTTGAGCGGCTTGTCGGACCGGCCTCGGCCGTGTGGCTCGCCGTGTTCGTGATCCCGATGTTCCTGTTCACGCCGGATATGGCGGACCAGAAGCTCACGCTCTGGCAGGCGGCGCGCCAGGGCGGCACGTCGCTGCTCGATACGCTGAAGAAGATCGGGCGTTTCGGAAACGCGCTGCGCTATCTCATCGCCTTCATGCTCTACAACGACGGGCTGGCCTCGATCATCGCCTTCGGCGGCGTCTATGCCGCCGCGACCTTCGGCTGGAGCACCGTCACGCTCGGCATCTTCGGCATCATCCTCACGGTATTCGCCATTCCCGGCGCCTTCCTGGGCGGCAAGCTCGACGATCGCTTCGGCAGCAAGCGCACCGTGCAGATGGCCACGTTGGGCGTGATCGTGGCCACGCTCGGCATCGTGAGCGTGAGCGCCCAGCGCGTGTTCTTCGTCGTGCCGGCCAGCGAGATCCTGGCGACCCGCGGCCTGTTCGGTTCGGTGCAGGAGTGGGTGTTCATGGGCTTCGCGCTGCTGCTGGGATTCTGCATGGGGCCGATGCAGGCGGCCAGCCGCACCATGATCGGCCGCATCGCGCCCGAAGGCATGACCGGCGAGTTCTTCGGCCTGTTCGCGCTGTCGGGCCGGGCGACGGCCTGGATGGGGCCGCTCGCTATCGGCGTCGTGACCACGGGGACCCAGTCCAACCGGCTGGGCGTGGCGTGCGTGCTGGTCTTCCTGGTGCTAGGTTTCATCCTGCTCTGGGGGGTGCGCGAGGAGCGCGCCAAAGCCTGAGGGAGGGTCCGATGATCACTGCGATCGTGAACTTCAAGCTGCCGCCCGAGATCGACGCCCGGAAGGCCACCGACCTGTTCAAGAGCTCGGCGCCCAAGTACCGCGCCCTGAAGGGCCTGGTGCGCAAGTACTACCTGTTCGACGACCAGAACCGGATCGGCGGCGGCGTCTATCTGTGGCAGAGCCGGGCCGATGCCGACGCGGTCTACACGCCGCAATGGAAAGCCTACATCGCCGAGCGCTACGGTGCGGAGCCGGACATCCGCTACTTCGAGACGCCGGTGGTGGTCGACAACGAGAGCGACAAGATTTTAGCCGACGCGGCCTAATGCCGGGCCGAAGGGCCGACAGAGAGCTTCAATCCGAGCGCGCGCATTACCTTGAGTACGGTTCCGAACTCAGGGTTTCCATCGGCGCTGAGTGCCTTGTATAGGCTCTCGCGGGACAAACCGGCTTCCTTGGCGATCTCCGTCATGCCGCGGGCACGGGTTACCTGTCCCAAGGCATAGGCGATGAAAGCCGGGTCGTCGGTCTTCATTGCCTCTTCCATGTAAGCGCTGACCGCTTCATCGCTATCAAGATGAACTGCCGAGTCGAAGCGCGTCGTTTTCTTCTTTGCCATACTCGTCCTCATAGCTCTGCGGCCAATTTTTTAGCAGTCGCGATGTCCCGGCTCTGACTACTCTTGTCACCGCCACACAGCAGCACAATGAGAACCGTGCCACGCTGGGCATAGTAGATGCGATAGCCCGGTCCATCGTGAATGCGCAGTTCGCTAATCCCTTCGCCGACAGGCCGCACGTCACCTGGGTGGCCCATCGAAAGACGATCGATCCGGGCGGCGATTTTGGCTCGCCCGCGTGTGTCTCGAAGACGGGCGATCCATTTGGCGAATTCGGCGGTCTGACGAACTTCGATCATGGCGCACGGCCGTTGTATCCTACAGGATACGACATTGCAAGGCCAAGACCGTCACCGTCTGGGCGAGAGCGCCGTTACCGTCTGCTGCTTGACGATCTCGACCCACAGGTTCTTGCTGCAGCCCGCCTGGAATGACGCGCGCGAGCTACGCGCCTCAGAGCGACACCGTCTTGCCCTTGAACTTGCAGACGTCGTTCACCACGCAACGCGGGCATTCGGGCTTGCGCGCCTTGCAGGTATAGCGGCCGTGCAGGATCAGCCAGTGATGGGCGTGCAGGCGGAACTCCTCGGGCACGCGCTTCAGGAGCTTCAGCTCGACTTCGAGCGGGTTCTTGCCGGGGGCGAGACCGGTGCGGTTGCCGACGCGGAAGATGTGCGTGTCGACGGCGATGGTCGCCTCGCCGAACGCCACGTTCATCACCACGTTGGCCGTCTTGCGGCCGACGCCGGGCAGTTCCGTCAGTTCCTCGTGGCTGTGCGGCACCTCGCCGCCGTGCTTCTCGATCAGCAGTCGGCTGAGCGCGATGACGTTCTTGGCCTTCATGCGGAACAGGCCGATCGTCTTGATGTAGCCGATGAGCTTCTTCTCGCCGAGCGCCACCATCTGGGCGGGCGTCTTGATCTTCTCGAACAGCGGCGTGGTGGCGCGGTTGACGCCGGCATCGGTCGCCTGCGCCGAGAGCACGACCGCCACCAGCAAGTGGTAGACATTGTCGTATTCCAGCTCGGTCTCGGGCTCCGGCATCGATTGGCGCAGGCGGGTGAAGAAAACCTGGATTTCGGCGGGCTTCATCAGGGGCATGGCGCGACGCTAGCCGAGCCACTAAGTTCACGCCATGGCCGACTCACCCCCGGCGGTTCACTTCGCCACCTCCCTCGTGCCCCATCGCAGCCTGTCGCCGGAAGGCTTCAAGTGGCTGATCCGCGGCGCCATCGCGGCCAACCTGCTGATCGGGCTGCCGATGATGCTGCTCGGCGCCTGGCCGGTGCTGGGCTTCATGGGGATCGACGTCTGGCTGCTCTACTGGCTGTTCCAGCGCAGCTATCTCGACGCGCGGCGTAGCGAGACGCTGACCTTGACC
>DATHNU010000305.1:0-6267 GCA_035485695.1 Reyranella sp.
CGCGTGGTCACCAGCAGGGCGAGACGGACTGCGTCCATTTCGCCGAACAGCTCGTTCAGCACCTCCACGCTCGACGCATCGAGCCAGTGATAGTCCTCCATCACCAGGATGAGGGGATGCAGATCCGCATAACGCAGCAGCATCGGGCGCAGCGACTGCACCAGCCGGTGACTGCGTTGAAGGGGGTCGATCTTGTCGAAGGCGACTTCGCCCGCTTCCCTGTCCAAAAGGGCGAGAAGAGGCGTCGTGTCGAATTGAGGATCCAGGCCCAACGAGGCAATGACCGACGGCAGGCGGGCAGCGACTTCGGCGGTGGGGGCTTCCTGCGAGCCGCCGACGAACTCGCGCAGCAATGCGGTGATCAGAAAGTAGGGAATGGCCGTGGATTGCGCCGTGGTTTCCACGCGCATGACGTGCCATGCGCCCTGCGCCAGGTTTCCGAGGAACTCATGCAACAGGCGCGATTTGCCCATACCGGCGTCGGCGACCAGCGCGACCGCCTGTGCCCGGCCTGCCCATGCCCGTCCCAGGGCGAGCGAGAGTTGTGCCAGTTCTTCCTCGCGCCCGACAAAGGTCGATAGCGCCTTTGCGCCCGAACGGACGATCCAGGACGGCCGGTCGGTGGCGCTGATGAGCCGGAAGACCGGCAACGGTTCGGCAATCCCCTTCAAGGCGATCCTGCCGATCGACTCGATGTTGGCGATGCCGGTCACGAGGCTTGCGGTCTGCTGCGCCAGCAGAACGGTGTCGGGCTCGGCCTGCTGTTCCAACCGCGCCGCTATGTGGGCGGTGATGCCCGCGACATCGTAGTCTTCGTCGTCGCGTCCCGTCTTGCGCAGGATGACCGGCCCGCTGCAGATGCCGATCCGTATCGGCAAAGCGAGATCGCCCATTCGACCGACGGCATCGAGCGCCGCCAGGGCGGCAAAGCAGGCACGCGCCGCATGGTCCTCGGCAGCGACGGGGGCGCCGAAAAGCACCATGACTCCGTCGCCCATGCGCCGGATGACGGCGCCGTCGAACCGCGTCACGGCCTTGGAGATGACGCTGACCACGGAACCCAGCGCGTAGCTCGCGTCCTCGGGATCCATCCTCGAGATCAGCTCGGTAGAGCCGCAGATGTCGGCAAACAGGATCGTGACCTGCTTTTGCTGGGCGCCGGACGTGTCCGGCCCGGCCGACGACGGGTCTTTGTCCGCTGCCTCGAATGCGGTGCCGCAATTGGCGCAAAACCGGGCGTCCGGCCGGTTTGCGGCCGAACATGAGCGGCATATCTTTTCTATTTTTGCGCCGCAATTATCGCAGTACTGCCCCGGCTGCGCGCTTTCTCCACAGCGGGGGCAGGCTACCAGCATCTCTCCTCAAGGCGGGTGAGCAACATCACGGGGATGGGTTGTAGATTACGTGCGGACAAACCCGACACGCCTCCGGCCCGGTCTGTCGCCACCAGACGCAAGCGGAGCGGATCGCGCAGCGCGGGAGTCTGCCAACGGGCGCGGGCGCGCGCTTGAGCTGATCGACTTGCTGGCGCATGCGACCGATCAGGGCACACGCTTGGTTTTCCCAGTTCACGCATTTGGACTGGGTGCACGGAGCTGCCAAGCGAAAGATGCGCTCGGGCTGAGGCCCAATGGAGGCCCGCATCTCATCGGTCAGCGGGATCTGGGTAGGAATGTTCGCCACCACCCCGTCCGCGCCGATGAAACCGATGATTTGCGCGTCCGGCGCCTCACCGGTGACACTGGGGCAAATCTGCTGCTCGGTCATTTGCGACTGCATCCCTGTATTTCCACAGAGCGATCAAACCGGTCGCGATCCACGACGTTGGACGAGCTGCACCCGCATCAAGACAGGCGCCAGACGCAGCGCCGCCCCACGTTCATAAATCAGGATCGCGGAGACGGAGGAGGCTCGGGAGACGGCTGCGGCCGGGGAGACGGTTCAGGCCTGGGAGTCTTATTGGGATCAGGATACCGATCAGGGTCCGGCTGGTCCTCTTGTCCGTTGTTCGGTGACATGCTGATGGTGACGACCTTGGACATCGCCGACTGGCGCGCCAGATGGGCTACGACGGTGGCCTGAACGGCGCGCAAAAGCTTCTGCTGATCATCGCCCGACATCTCGATATTGGTCAGGTCGATACAAAGATGACCCCCGGTCAACCCAGCTTTGATTCCCATCGGATCCCCCTTGGTTGCTTCACTAGATTTGTCGAATTCCATCGAAGCAATGTCAATTGGAAACAGGATGCGCGGGCATTCCCGGCCGATATGGCGTGAAAATCGGCGCCAATCGCGTCACCGTCCCTTGAACGCCCTCGTGATCTGATCCCGCATCGGCTTCACGAGATAGGACATCACGGTGCGCGGCGAGGTCTGGATGAAGGCTTCGACCGGCATCCCGGCCACAAGCTTCGAGCCTTCGAGGCGCGCCAGTTCGCCGTTGGCCACGCGGATGCGCACGGCGTAGTAGCTCTCGTTCTTCTTCTCCTCCTGTGTGACGTCGGCGCCGATGCGCACGACCTCGCCGTTGAGCTCGGGCGTGGTGCGCTGGTTGAACGCGGTGAAGCGCAGCACGGCCTGCTGTCCCATATGGACCTGGTCGATCTCGTGCGGCTGGATCTTGGCCTCGATGGTCAGGCTGTCGCCGTCGGGCACGATCAGCATCACGGCCTCGCCTGCCTGGATCACGCCGCCCACCGTGTGCACGCTCTGCTGGAAGACCTTGCCGTCCTGCGGCGCCAGCAGGTCGATGCGCTTCAGCTGATCCTCGGCGGCGACCCGCTTCTCGACCAGCTCGGACTTCTTGCCGCGGATGTCGGCCAGCTCCTTGCCGACGTCGGTGCGCAGGTCCTCGCCGATCTGCAGGATTTTCAGCTCCGTCTCGGCGATGCGGCCCCGGGCCTGTGCCGCCGAGGCGACCAGCGCGCCGCGCTCGCCCTCGAGCCGGGCGCCGTCGCGCTCGAGCGCCGTCAGGCGATTGAACGGCGCGAGGTTCTGCTTCCACAGGTCGCGAACACCCTTCAGTTCCTGCTGGATCCAGTCAATCTCCTTGGCCTTCGCGGCCTCCTGCTCGACGTTGCCCTGGACCTGCTGGCGAAGCTGGGCGATCTGCTCCTGGAGCTGGGCCTTTTGCCCTTCGCGTGCGCCGCGGCGGATCTCGAACAGCTTCTGCTCGCCCGCCGTCACCTTGCGGACCTCAGGATCGTCGAGCCTTGCCAGAAGGTCCGCCGGGAAGCTCACCGTCTCCGCGCTGTCGCGCTCGGCCTCGCCGCGCGCCTGGCGCGCCGCCAGCTCGTCCAGCGCCTTGGTCACGATGGCGAGGTTGGAGCGCACCTGGGTGTCGTCGAGTCGCACGACGACGTTGCCCGCCTTGACGCGATCGCCTTCCTTGACCTTGAGCTCGCCGACCACGCCGCCGGTCGGATGCTGGACCTTCTTGACGTTCGAATCGACGACGAGTTGGCCGGGCGCGATCACCGCGCCGGCCAGTTCGGTCGTCGCCGCCCAGCCGCCGACGCCGCCCACCAGCAATGCCGCGGCCGCGCCGCCTGCCAGCAGATGCCGTCGTATCGATCGCTGCGGGATCATGCGCGCGCTCCTTCGGCAAAGCGTACGGGTGCTGGCGTTGGCATCGGCGCCGGTCGCAGGGCCTGCTTGAGCACCGTCTCCTTCGGTCCGAAGGCGGCCATGCGCCCGGCCTGCATCACCAGCAGGGTGTCGACGCCGGCCAGCGCGCTCGGCCGGTGGGCGATCACGACGACGATGCCGCCGCGCGCGCGAACGCCCTGGATGGCCCACGTCAGCGCGTCGTCGCCTTCGCTGTCGAGGCTGGCATTGGGCTCGTCCAGCACCACCAGGAAGGGATCGCCGTAGAGCGCGCGGGCGAGTCCGATGCGCTGGCGCTGGCCCGCCGACAAGGCGGCGCCCGTCTCGCCGATCTGGGTTTCGTAGCCCTCCGGCAATCCGAGCACCAGCTCGTGCACGCCGGCGGCGTTGGCGGCGGCAATGATCGCCGCCGCTGAGGGAAGCGGCTCGAAGCGCGCAATGTTTTCCGCCACCGTGCCGGCGAACAGCTCCATGTCCTGCGGCAGGTAGCCGACATGCGGCCCGAGCGTTTCCGACGACCACTGATCGAGTGCCGCGCCATCGATGCGGACCCCGCCGCGAACGGCCGTCCATACGCCCACCAGGACGCGCGCCAGCGACGACTTGCCGGACGCGCTCGGCCCGATGATCCCGAGACCCTGTCCGGCCTTGAGGTGAAACGCCATGTCCTGGACGACGACCCTGTTGGTGCCGGGCGGCGCGACGCTCGCCGCCTCGACCGCCAGGGAATGGACGGGCTTGGGCAGCGCCAGGCGCGTCGGTTCGGCGGGGATCTTGTCCAGAAGGATGTTGAGCCGTCGCCAGCTCTGCCGCGCCGCCACGAAGCCGCGCCACTGCGAGATCGCGAGCTCGATCGGGGCGAGCGCCCGCGAGGTCAAGATCGAGCTCGCGATGATGATGCCGGCTGTGGCCTGCTGGTTGATCACCAGCCAGGCGCCCACGCCGAGCACGCCCGACTGCAGCGCCATGCGCAGCACCTTGGAGAGCCCGCCGAATCCGGCGGCGATGTCGGCGGCGCGCTGCTGGGCGGCCATGTAGTTCTGATTGCAGTCGCTCCACAGCGCGCCCAGCCGGCCCGCCATGCCCATCGCATGGACCGCTTCGGTATTGCGCCGGTTCGCCTCGGCCAGGCTGTTGCGGCCGCCGGCATGAAACGCCGCTTCGGCCGAGGGCTTGCGGGTCATGACCTCGGTGAGCAGCGCCACGACGACCAGGATCAGCCCGCCGGCTGTCGCCACGATGCCGATCAGCGGATGAAACAGGTAGCAGATGGCGAGATAGAGCGGCATCCAGGGCAGGTCGAACAGGGCCGCCGGACCCACGGTCGACAGGAACGAACGCACCTGGTCGAGATCGCGCAAGGGCTGCAGGCCCTGCGAGGCCGCGCCCTTGAGCGGCAGCTTCATCAGCACGTGATGGACGCGCTCGCTCACTGCCCCGTCCAGAGAACTGCCGACCCGCACCAGCAGGCGGCTACGGATGATGTCCAGAACGCCCTGGAAGCCGAACAGCACCAGGGCCAGCAGCGTGATGCCCACGAGAGTGGGCACGCTGCGGCTGGGCAGCACGCGGTCATAGACCTCGAGCATGTAGAACGAGCCCGTGAGGTAGAGGATGTTCAAGAGGGCGCTGAACAGCGCCACACCGATAAAGGCTTTGCGACAAGCGGCGAGCGCCGCTGACAGTTCCGACCCGCGATTCTTGGCAGCGCGCGCCATGTCAGCCGATATGGTCGAACTGATGCAGGATGCCGGAGAACTCGAACGGCTGCTGGGCGACTCCACTCGAGTCCGATGAGGCGAAATGGGCGCCGGCCGAATTGCCGTTGTCGCGCGCCACCGACCACATCGACAGCAGCGCGATGTGCGGGTCGGTCTTGGCATAGTTTACCAGGGCCTGTGCGTCGGCCAGGGTGAAGACCTCGGAGGCGATGTCGTTGACGCCGATCATCGGCGTGATGCCGATCTTGGCCGTCATGCCGAGGCCGGCGAGCTGTTTTTCGGTGGCGATCACGGCATTGATGGCGTCCTGGCCCATCTGGCCGTTGTTATCGACCGACTGGCCGTAATCCATGGTCATGATGTTGACGACGTCGATGCGCACGCCGTCCTGCTTGGCGTTCTGCAGCACGCTGAGCCCGCTGGCATCGAGACCGGTCGGCAGCACCGGCAGAGTGAACGACACTTTCAGATCGGGATTCGCCGCCTCCAGCCCGACAATCGCCTGGTCGCGCAGGGTGATCGAATGCTGGTTCTGTTCGGCAGCACCTTCGATGTCGAAGTCGATCGAGTTGATGTGGTAGCGGTCGATCACCGACTGGTATTCGGCCTGCAGGACCGAAGCGCTGGGCGCGGTCAATGCCGCTTCCTGGCCGGCCGCGCCGCCGAACGAGATGGTGATGTTGCCGCCCGCCGCCTGGATCGCCTCGACCTGCGAGAGGATGGTCGTGCCGTTGGCCAGCGTATCGTCAGTGATCCCGCCCGTCCCCTGCCAGCCAATGCCGTGATCGGAGGCGAGCATGAAGGCCAGCGTGAAGTTCTGGATGCCCGAGGCGTGGGAGATGGCGACCAGGTCGTCATCCTGCGTCATCGCCATGTCGACATAGGGCGAGAACATCGGTGTCAGGCTGCCGTTGCCGGGTTCGACGGGGGTCAAAGCC
>DATHNU010000306.1:0-5895 GCA_035485695.1 Reyranella sp.
CATGGCGGAATTGGTAGACGCGCTAGCTTGAGGTGCTAGTGCCGCGAGGCGTGGAAGTTCGAGTCTTCTTGGCCGCACCAAACTCGCCGGTTCGATCGGAAAGGTAACCTGTTGCCGCCTTCGGGCGGCCCTTTTTGTTGGAGAGGCGAGGAGGCGGGCTTGGCGGACGAACTGACCGAAAGCGCGCTTCGCTACCATCGCCTGCCGCGTCCCGGGAAGATCGAGGTCGTCCCGACCAAGCCGCTGGCCACCCAGCGCGACCTCTCGCTTGCCTATTCGCCGGGCGTGGCGGCCGCCTGCCACGAGATCGTGCGCGATCCCGGCACGGCGGCGGAGCTGACGGCGCGCGCCAATCTGGTGGCGGTGGTGACCAACGGCACCGCCGTGCTGGGGCTGGGCGCCATCGGCCCGCTCGCCGCCAAGCCCGTGATGGAAGGCAAGGGCGTGCTGTTCAAGAAGTTCGCCGGCATCGACGTCTTCGATCTCGAGCTGGCCGAGCTCGACCAGGAAAAGCTTGTAGACATCGTGGCCGCCCTGGAGCCGACCTTCGGCGGCATCAACCTCGAGGACATCAAGGCGCCGGAATGCTTCTACGTCGAGCAGAAGCTGCGCGAGCGCATGTCGATCCCGGTCTTCCATGACGACCAGCACGGCACGGCCATCATCGTCGGTGCGGCACTCCTGAATGCGCTCTCGCTGGTCGACAAGAATATCACCAAGGTGAAGCTGGTGGTGTCGGGCGCCGGCGCCGCGGCGCTGTCGTGCCTGGGCGTGCTCGAGAAGCTCGGCCTGCCGCGTGAGAACATGTGGGTCACCGACATCGCGGGCGTGGTCTGGAAGGGCCGCAACGAGCTGATGGACCCGTGGAAAGAGCGCTATGCGCGCGATACGCAGGCGCGCACGCTGGCCGAGGTGATCGGCGGGGCCGATGTGTTCCTGGGTCTGTCGGCCGCGGGCGTGCTGAAAGGCGAGATGGTGGCCAAGATGGCCGCCAAGCCGCTCATCTTCGCGCTGGCCAATCCCGATCCCGAGATCACGCCGGAAGATGTTCTGGCGGTACGCGACGATGCCATCATGGCGACGGGACGCAGCGACTATCCCAACCAGGTCAACAACGTCCTGTGCTTTCCCTACATCTTCCGCGGCGCGCTCGATGTCGGTGCTACGACGGTCAACGACGAGATGAAGATCGCCTGCGTCCGCGCGCTGGCGGCGCTGGCGCGCAAGGAGCCCTCCGAGGTCGTGGCGCGCGCCTTCGGCGAGCAGGCCGGCGGCTTCGGGCCCGACCAGATCATCCCCAAGCCGTTCGATCCGCGGCTGATCGTCGAGCTGGCACCCGCGGTCGCCAAGGCCGCCATGGACTCGGGCGTGGCGACTCGGCCGATCGCCGACTTCGACGCCTATCGCCAGCAGCTTAGCCAGTTCGTGTTCAAGTCGGGCCTGATCATGCGGCCGCTGTTCGAGCAGGCGCGCAGTACGCCCAAGCGGGTGATCTTCAGCGCCGGCGAGGACGACCGCATCCTGCGCGCGACCCAGATCATCCTCGACGAGGGTATCGCCCAGCCCATCCTGATCGGCCGGCCCGAGATCATCCGGCGGCGCGCCGAGCGCCTGGGGCTGCGCTTCCGGCCGGGCATCGACGCGGCCCTGATCGATCCATCGGACGACCCGCGCTACGACCGCTACTGGGGCGCCTACCATCAGCTCATGGAGCGCCGCGGGGTGACCGAGCCCACCGCGCGCAACCTGGTGCGCTCCAGCCCGACCCTGATCGCAGCCCTTGCCGTGAAACTGGGCGATGCCGACGCCATGATCGCCGGCGCCTACGGCCGTTTCCGCACCCATTTCAATCACGTGCGTGACGTGATCGGCCTGCGCGAGGGCGTGAAGACCATGGCGGGCCTCAGCCTGCTCGTCATGCCGACGCGCTCGCTGTTCATCGCCGACACCTACGTCAACGAAGACCCTGACGCCGAGACCCTGGTCAACATTACCTTGCTGGCGGCCGACGAGGTCCTGCGCTTCGGCATCCAGCCCAAGGTGGCGCTGCTCTCCCATTCGAGCTTCGGCGGCTCGGACCATCCCTCGGCGCGCAAGATGGCGGAGGCGGTGAAGTTGCTGCACCAACGGGCGCCCGCGCTCGAGGTCGACGGCGAGATGCACGGCGACGCCGCCCTCGATCCGGAGATCCGCCGCAACGTCTTTCCGCGCTCGCGTTTGAAGGAGGCCGCCAACCTGGTGGTCTGCCCGTCGCTCGACACCGCCAACATCGCCTTCAATCTCCTGAAGACTGCGGCCGACGGCCTGCATATCGGCCCGATGCTTCTGGGCACGGCGCTGCCGGCGCATGTGCTCACGCCGTCCGTGACCGCCCGCGGCATCCTCAACATGACGGCCCTCTCGGTGGTCGAGGCCCAGCGCATTGCGGACGAGCGTGGATGAGCGGTGAGCCCGATGTTCTCGATGAGGTGACGCCGGAATTCGTCCGGCGCGTCGAGACGGCGCTCGCCGAAAACAGGGTAGATGACGTCAGGGTGCTCCTGGCGGACTTGAGCGCCACCGGCCAGGCCTCGATTCTCGAGCAGGTATCCGAGCCCGAACGCGACAAGCTTATCGGTGTCCTGAAGCGTGACCTCGATCCCGAAGCGCTGACCGAGCTCGACGAGGAAGTCCTCGAGGACGTGCTCGAGCAGCTCGACAGCAAGGAAATCGCAGCCGCGGCGCGCGAGCTCGAAACCGACGACGCGGCGACCATCCTCGAGGATCTGCCGGAAGAGGAACGCCGCGAAGTCCTGGCCGAACTGCTGCCCGCCGAGCGCGCCGAGATCGAAAGTGCGCTGGCCTATCCGGAGGACACCGCCGGGCGCCTCATGCAGCGCTCGCTGGTCAAGATCCCGGACGACTGGACGGTCGGCCAGGTGATCGACCATTGCCGCGAGGCGACCGACCTGCCGGATGACGTCTACGACATCTTCGTCATCTACCCGGACGGCCGCCTGCGCGGCTCGGTGCCGCTCGGCCGCATGCTGCGCAGCAAGCGGCCGGTGCCGATCCTCGACATCGTCGACCCCGACATTCCCTCGGTGCCGGCGAGCGCCGACCAGGCCGAAATCGCCCACCTGTTCCGCGACAAGAACCTGGTGTCGTGCCCCGTGGTCGACGAGCGCGGGCGGCTTCTGGGCGTGATCATGGTCGACGACGTGGTCGACGTGATCGACGAGGAGGCCGAAGAGGATCTTTTGAAGATGGGCGGCGTCGGCATCGACGACATGCACGCCAGTCCGGTGCGCACCGCGCGGCTGCGCGCCGTGTGGCTGACGGTGAATCTCGCGACCGCGGTGCTGGCCTCCTTCGTCATCGGCCAGTTCGAGGGCGCCATAGAGAAAATCGTGGCGCTGGCCGTCCTGATGCCGATCGTGGCGTCTATGGGCGGCAACGCCGGCACCCAGACCGTGACGGTGGCCGTGCGCGCGCTGGCCATGGGAGAACTGACGGCGGCCAATGCCTTGCGCTTCGTCGCCAAGGAAGCGGCGGTGGGTGGCCTCAACGGCATGATCTTCGCCCTGATCATGGGCGCGGCCGTGGTCAGCTGGTACGGCGACTGGAGGCTGGGCGCGGTGATCGGCGCCGCCATGGTGTGCAATCTCCTGGCCGCGGCGCTGGCCGGCACCCTGATCCCGCTCGGCCTGCAGAAATTCGGCATCGACCCGGCGGTGTCGTCGACGGTGTTCCTGACGACCGTGACCGACGTGATCGGCTTCCTGGCCTTCCTCGGCCTGGCGACCGCTTTTCTGCTTTGAGATCAGCCACGGACGGCTTCGCGTCGGCGCGTCCGCGGGCTATCGTGCCGGCGAGGAGGACGCTCGATGTCCATGATCGCCCGCCTGGTCGCCGCGCTCGCCCTGGTTCTGGCAATGGGCACCGCGCAGGCGCAGAACAAGGTGCCGTCCGAACGCGCGGTGGAGGTTCTGGTCAAGACGTCGCTGCTGTCGTTCAACGACGCCAACATCACCGGCAACTACTCCGTTTTGCACGACAAGCTTTCAAAACCGTTCCGTCAGGAATACCCGCCGGAGAAACTGAAGGAGGCCTTCAAGGAGTTCAACGAGAAGAACATCGATATCGAGCTCATCGCGGCGCTGAAGCCGACCTACGAGCCACTCCCATCGATCGATTCGGAGGGCAAGCTGGTGGTGAAGGGCTACTTTCCGACCGAGCCGATTCGAGTCAACTTCAACCTGGCCTTCATCCCCTCAGACGGCGAATGGAAGCTGATCCGCCTCAACGTCAAACTGGGCGCAGCGCCCTGACATCTCCAGCAGCAATGGACAAGACAAACCCATGATCCCCAACGCGATGCCGCCCTTCGACTTCGGCCTGGGCGAGACCGCCGACGCGCTGCGCGAGCAGGTCCAGCGCTTCGCGTCGGCCGAGGTGGCGCCGATCGCCGCCGAGATCGACAAGACCGACCGTTTCCCGCGCGAGCTATGGCCCAGGATGGGCGCGCTCGGCCTGCACGGCATCACGGTCGAGGAGGAGTATGGCGGCTCGGGACTGGGCTATCTCGAGCATGTCGTGACGGTCGAGGAGCTGAGCCGCGCCTCGGCCGCCGTCGGTCTCTCCTACGGTGCCCATTCCAACCTCTGCATCAACCAGATCCGCCGTAACGGCAGCGACGAGCAGAAGCGCCGCTTCCTGCCCAAGCTGATCTCCGGCGAGCATGTCGGCAGCCTCGCCATGAGCGAATCGGGCGCCGGATCCGACGTCGTGTCCATGAAGCTGCGCGCCGACAAGAAGGGCGACCGCTACGTGCTGAACGGCACCAAGATGTGGATCACCAACAGCCCGGACGCGCAGGTGATCGTGGTCTATGCCAAGACCGATCCCGCCGCCGGCTCGCGCGGCATCACCACCTTCATCGTCGAGACCGACCGCAAGGGCTTCAAGGTGGCGCAGAAGCTCGACAAGATGGGCATGCGCGGCTCGTCGACCGGCGAGTTGGTGTTCGAGGATTGCGAGATCCCGGCCGAGAACGTGCTGGGCGCGGTCGGCAAGGGCGTCAACGTGCTGATGAGCGGCCTCGACTATGAGCGCGCCGTGCTGGCGGCCGGGCCGCTCGGCATCATGCAGTCGGCGCTCGATATCGTCGTGCCCTACGTCCACGAACGGCGCCAGTTCGGCCAGGCGATCGGCGAGTTCCAGCTCGTCCAGGGCAAGCTGGCCGACATGTACACGACGATGAATGCCTGCAAGGCCTACGTCTATTCGGTCGCCAAGGCCTGCGACCGCGGCCAGACCACGCGCAAGGATTCGGCGGGCGCCATCCTCTATGCCGCCGAGAAGGCGACGCTGGTGGCGCTCGACGCCATCCAGCTCCTGGGCGGTAATGGCTACATCAACGACTACCCGACCGGCCGCCTGCTGCGCGATGCCAAGCTCTACGAGATCGGCGCTGGCACCAGCGAAATCCGTCGCATGCTGATCGGCCGGGAATTGTTCGCGGAAAGTGCATAGCGTTTCGACGTATCCCAAAATTCCCTCACCTCATGTTCCTCTCCCCCTTAGGGGAGAGGCTAGGTGAGGGGGTCGAAGGTCACCTCCTGCTTCACCCCCTCACCCAACCTCTCCCCCAAGGGGGAGAGGAGCTTGAGAGGAGTTTGAGGCGCGTCGCTTCGCTGCGCGGATGCTTTCATTGACGGCGGATGATTTTCCATACACACTGTGTATCAAAACCCATGCCGCGCTATCTCACCGACCAGGACATCGCCGACTTCCGCGCCGAATTGTGCAAGGTGGCGACCGAACGCTTCGCCCGCTTCGGCTACGAGGGCGTCACCATGCGCCAGCTCGCCGAGGCGCTGGGCTGCAGCCCCAAGACTCCCTATCGCTATTTCA
>DATHNU010000307.1:0-2606 GCA_035485695.1 Reyranella sp.
TGTGGAACAGCGGCAGCACGCACACGACCTTCTCGGTGCCCGGCGTCGTGTAGGGCATCGTCCAGGCCTGGCCCTGGCTCATCGCCGCGATGATGCAGCCATGCGTCAGCATGGCGGCCTTGGGCAGGCCGGTCGTGCCGCCGGTATATTGCAGCAGCGCCACCTCGTCCCACAGATTCTCGCCCGCAGGGTAGGCGGTGTACTTGCCGTCGTTGGCCAAAAGGTCCTTGAACGACAGGTGCCAGTCGTCGCGCGGCCAGGCCGCGATCTCCTTCTTCTTGGCGATCGGATAGAGCCAGTTCTTGGGCCACGGCAGGTAATCGGCGATCGAGCCCACGACCAGCTTCTTGAGCCGCGTCTTGCCGCGCATCGCCGCCATCTTGGGGTAGAGTGCCGCGGCGTCGAGCGTCACCAGGATGTCGGTCTCCGAATCGCCGATCTTGAACTCGAGCTCGCGCGCGGCATCGAGCGGGCTGTAGTTCACCACCTTGCCGCCCGCCTTCAGCACGCCGAAAAAGGCGATGATGTAGTGCGGCGTGTTGGGCAGGTAGAGCCCGACATTGACGCCGGGCTTGACGCCGAGCTTCTGGAAGCCCGCCGCTGCCTTGTCCGACGCTTCCTTGTAGTCGCGGAAGGTCATCACCTTGTCGAGGAAGTCGGTGAAGGGCCGGTCGCCGTATTGCGCGCAGCTCTCTTCGAAGATCTGATGGATGGTCTTCTTGGGAACTTCGAGTTCCCACCGGACACCCGGCGGATAGCTCTTCTCCCACGGGTAGTGCGCCATTTTTTATGTTCCTCCCTCGGGCGACTATTGAGGGCGGCCGGCAGAGGGTCAAGGCGAGCGCCGTTCAGGGTTGAGGCGGCACGCGATATTCGTATTCGTAGACAGTGCGGAATCCCTGCCCGGCATAGAGCGGCATCGCCGCCTGGTTGGTGGCGACGACCTGCAGATAGGCGAAGCGCGCGCCGTGGCCCCAGGCCCAGGCATAGAGGCTCTCGGTGATCTTGCGCGCCAGGCCGCGGCGGCGAGCCTCTGGCATCACCAGCACGTCGAACAGGCCCATATGGTCGCCCTCCACCGCGCCGATCGCCATCGCCATCGGCCGGCCCTCGGCTTCGACGAAAGCAAAGCCCGCGGGCGCGGCGATCGCGGCCAGCATGCGCCGCATGACGTCGCGATGTTCCGGTCGCACCGGGCTGTAGGTGCAGAAGGCCTCGATCCAGGCCAGCGTCGGCTCAGGGTGGATGCGGACTTCTGGGGCGGCCGCGAAGCCTGAATGCAGCGGGCATACCTGCATCAGGCTGCGCTCGATGGTGCGGTAACCGCGCGCCGCCAGGATGTCGTGCATGGCCGGCGGGGCGAGCGGGCTCAGTCGCCAGACGGGCGCTTGGTTGCGCTCGCGATAGGCCGCCTCGAGGCTGTGGATGACCGAAGGGTCTGTCTCAGCATCGTTTCCTAACGAATTGATAGAATTGGCTCTTTTGGTATACCCACCGGCGAATCGCAGACGCCAGCCAGCGCGATCCCGGGTTTCTAGGGCGGGCCAGCCGCGGAACGCCCGCTTTTCCAGCCGACGCACGGTTGTGAGGTCGATGGCTAGTGACATTGTGCATCAATTGTGTTAGTAGAAAGCCAAGTAATAACAATCATTTATTTTAACTCCTGCAAGTCATACATGAATTTCGACTCCCCCTCCGTCGATGTTCGTGTTTGCTGGCAGCCGCCCGTCCCGCGTTCCTCCCACGCATTCGGTCACCGGCTGCCAGCGATCCTTCTGCTTGCCCTGACCGCCTGGACCCTGGCCGGTTGCGGCAGCAGCGGCCAGCGCACCGGCGGCGGCTATGCCGACCGCGCGCCCTCCGACCGCGTCGCCTACACCGCCTGGCAGGAATGGACCAAGTTCGGCCGCTCGACCGTCGTCTATGGCGCCCAGGCCGGCGGCTACACCAACCGCAGCGGCGTCACCGAGCGCAGCGAACCGCTCGCCAGCAAGATCGGCGACTACTGGGGAAGCTGCGGCCATCCCGACTGGAACGGGCGCACCTCGGGCAAGCCGTGGTCGGGCGCGTTCGTCGCCTGGGTGATGAGCCGCTCGGGAATCCCGGCCAGCGAGTTCCCGCGCGACGGCCGCCATGGCGGCTATCTCGCCGCCCTCTACGACCACGAGCAGAGAGGCGGCCGCGTCGCGTTCAGGCTGCACGCGCCCAACGAATATGCCCCCAAGCCGGGCGATCTCGTCTGCACCGGCACCGCCGGACCGACCTGGCGCCACGCCGATCCGCGCACCGCGCGGCGCCGCATCGACAACACCGCCACCCATTGCGACATCGTCACCGATGAGCACGGCGGCTACCTCCAGGCAATCGGCGGCAACGTGAAGAACAGCGTGACCATGAGCCTCTATCCCGTCGATTCGCACGGCCGGCTCGTGCCGGTCTCCGGCAAGACGTGGCTGCTGGTGGTGGAGAAGCGCGTCTGACGGAGCGCGGGCGTCCCGCCCCACCTCTGTCATCCTGAGCGAAGCGAAGGATCTCATGCCGGTTGCGAGCGGCGATGAGGTCCTTCGCTTACGCTCAGGACGACATATTGCTACGGCTCCTGCATG
>DATHNU010000308.1:0-2825 GCA_035485695.1 Reyranella sp.
AGCATCTCGGGCTGATCACCCAGAACATCAATTTTCTCGGCGACACCACCTGGGCGAGGATTTGCGTGATCTTTGCCAATATCTGGCGCGGCGTGCCCTTCGTCGCAATCACGCTGCTCGCGGGCCTACAGACCGTGCAGCCCTCGCTCTATGAGGCCGCAACACTCGACGGCGCCTCGAGCTGGCAGCGCTTCCGCTACATCACCTATCCCTTGCTGACCCCGATCATCGCGGTCGTGATGACCTTCTCGGTGCTGTTCACCTTCACCGACTTCCAGCTGATCTGGGCGATGACCCGCGGTGGCCCGGTCAATGCCACGCATCTGATGGCGACGTTGTCGTATCAGCGCGCGATCATCGCCGGACAGTTGGGCGAGGGTGCTGCGATCTCCAGCGCCATGATCCCGTTCCTGCTCGCCGCAATCATGGTGTCGTGGTTCGGCCTGCAACGCCGCAAGTGGCAGCAGGGAGAAAACAATGACTGATCTTCCTGCCGCAAAGGTCGACCTCAAATCCATCCTGTCGACGCCCGCACGGGCCGATCATAGCGAGGGCATGAGCTATCTGCAGTCGGTGCCGCGCCGGCTCGTGACGGTCTATCTGCCGCTCTCGATCATCATTATCATCCTCTTGTTCCCGTTCTACTGGATGGGGCTGACCTCGATAAAGCCGGACGACCAGCTGCTCGACCTCGACAGGTTCAATCCGTTCTGGACCTGGAATCCGACGCTCAAGCATTTCCACAAGCTGTTGTTCGAGAGCTATTATCCGCACTGGCTGTGGAACACGATGTATGTGGCGGTCTGCGCCACCATCCTGTCGATCATCGCGAGCGTGCTGGCGGCCTATGCCATCGTGCGGCTGCGCTACAAGGGCGCGAACCTCGTCGGCGGGCTGATCTTCCTCGCCTACCTCGTGCCGCCGTCGATCCTGTTCATTCCGCTGGCGACCGTCGTGTTCCAGTACGGCCTGTTCGATTCGCCCTTGGCGCTGATCCTGACCTATCCGACCATCCTGATCCCGTTCTCGACCTGGTTGTTGATGGGCTACTTCAAGACCATCCCGTTCGAGCTCGAGGAATGCGCGCTGATCGACGGCGCCAGCCGCTGGCAGATCCTGATCAAGATCGTGCTGCCGCTGTCCGTGCCCGGCCTGATCTCGGCCTTCATCTTCTGCTTCACGCTGTGCTGGAACGAGTTCATCTACGCGCTGACCTTCCTGCAATCGACCCCGAACAAGACGGTGCCGGTCGCCATCGTCAACGAGTTCGTCGACGGCGATATCTACCGCTGGGGTGCGCTGATGGCGGGGGCGCTGGCCGGTTCGCTGCCGCTCGTGATCCTTTACGCCTTCTTCGTGGAGCATTATGTGTCGGCGATGACCGGCGCCGTGAAGGAATAGGCGCCGGCCCACACGTAAGAACAGAAGAAACCAGGAGTTAGGCGCTTGCACATATTGGTTCTGGGCGCGGCCGGCATGGTCGGCCGCAAATTGGTCGAGCGTCTGCTCAAGGACGGCCGGCTCGGCAAGACCGACATCACCAAACTGACGCTGCATGATGTCGTGGCGCCCGCCAAGCCCGAGAAACCGGGCTTTCCGGTCGAGCTGCATGCCGGCGATTTCGCGGTCCCAGGTGCTGCCGAGAAGCTGATCGCAGGCCGCCCCGACGTGATCTTCCATCTCGCCGCCATCGTCTCGGGCGAGGCCGAGCTTGATTTCGACAAGGGCTACCGCATCAATCTCGACGGCACGCGGATGCTGATCGACGCCATCAGGCTGACCGGCGGTGGCTACAAGCCGCGTTTGGTGTTTACCTCCTCGATCGCGGTGTTTGGCGCGCCGTTCCCGGAGGCCATCGGTGATGAGTTCTTCCACACCCCGCTCTTGAGCTACGGCACCCAGAAGGCGATCGGCGAGCTGTTGATCTCGGACTATTCGCGCAAGGGCTTCCTGGACGGCATCTCGATCCGCCTGCCGACCATCTGCGTACGCCCCGGTGCGCCGAACAAGGCGGCCTCCGGGTTCTTCTCCAACATCCTGCGCGAGCCGCTGGCGGGCAAGGAAGCGGTCTTGCCGGTGCCGGAGACCGTGCGCCACTGGCACGCGACGCCGCGCTCGGCAGTCGGCTTCCTTCAGCACGCCGCGACCATGGACCTTGCCGCCGCCGGCCCACGCCGCGGGCTCACCATGCCCGGCCTGTCCGCGACCGTCGGCGAGCAGATCGCCGCGCTGAAGCGTGTCGCCGGCGAGAAGGTCGCGGCGCGCATCAAGCGCGAGCCGGATTCCTTCATCATGGGCATTGTCGACGGCTGGCCGCGCAATTTCGAGGCCAAGCGCGCACGCCAGCTCGGTTTCACGACCGCCGAAAGCACCTTCGACGACATCATCCGCATCCACATTGAGGATGAGCTCGGCGGCAATTTCGTCGCCTGAGATGACGGCTAAACTCGTCATGCCCGGGCTTGACCCGGGCATCCATCCTCTTCGCAAAAGCCTTTCTAAGCGATGGATGGCCGGGTCAAGCCCGGCCATGACGAAAGGAGAAGAATGACGGGCGTAGCCTGCATCGGCGAGTGCATGATCGAGCTGAAGCAGGCGGGCTCGGGCCTCTATTCGCGCGGCTTCGGCGGCGACACGCTCAACACGGCGGTCTATCTCGCCCGTCTCGGCGTCACTGTGGATTACATCACCGCGCTCGGCGACGATCCCCTGAGCGACGAGATGATTGCGGGCTGGCGGCTTGAGGGCGTCGGCACGGCCAAGGTCGCGCGGCTCAAGGGCAAGCTGCCCGGCCTCTATTTGATCGCCACCGACGACAACGGCGA